>MHDW01000227.1:4917-11802 GCA_001803645.1 Nitrospirae bacterium GWC2_42_7
AGGAAGCTTTTGTAACAGCCCAAAAAAATCGAGATTGCTGCGCTTCGCTCGCATTGACAAATAACGTATTTGCTGTCTTTGCGAGGAGCGGAGCGACGTGGCAATCTCATGAGCGGAGACTTTTGCAAGTTCCTAAAAGGAGAAAACAATGGAAATAAAGATCACTTTAGCAGGAGGAAAGAAGGTCGACGCAGAGATCAACGGAATGGTTATCAAAACTGACCAGCCAGTTAAATATGGAGGGGAAGGCACAGCGCCCAGCCCGTTCGAGCATTTTCTCGCATCTATCGGAACATGCGCCGGCATCTTCATAGTCGGTTTCTGTCAGGAAAGAAAGATCCCCACTGAAGGCATTTCTCTTTTAGAACGTATTGAATACGCAAAAGATGCGGACGGCAAGATGTTCATGGACAAAATTGTGCTTGAGATAAGCGTGCCTCCTGATTTCCCTGAAAAATACCATAACGCCCTGATAAAAGTAGCTGATCAGTGCGCTGTCAAAAAGACGATAATGAACCCGCCTAAATTCGATATAAAAACAATAGTTAAAAATAATTAAAAAGGAGAAATTTATGAAGATCGAACTTGAAGGAACACTGCTTAAAATGACACCGGAGAACGACAGGGAAAAAACAGAACTGAATCAACTCTGGACAATAATAATCGACTGTGTAAAAGAGAATAAAAAACTCGTACCAGTGGGACAGTATATTCCCGGAATGAAGGAAGTTGCAGTATTTAATATAGAATAGTTAGGAGTCAGAAAGGACATAGTATTTTCGCTCATTCCTGTCTGCTGCCTGCCGGTAGGCAGGGTAGGCAGGCTCGCTAAGCTCCGAGGCTTCTTATTCTCTTCACCCTTTCAACAACAGGAGGATGGGAGTAGTAGAATTTTGCATATGTCGGATGCGGGTGGAGATTCGAGAGATTGTCTTTTGAAAGTTTTATAAGAGAAGTGGCAAGGCTTTCATTGTCCGAGGTCAATTCTACTGCAAACCTGTCTGCCTCATTTTCATGCCTTCTCGACAGATAGCTGAAAAGCGGTGTAAAAGGGAAAGAAACCATACTGAAAAGAAATCCAAGAATTACCAATTTTGAAAAGAAAGTAGCATCCGGCGCATTAAAAATATTTGAAAGTATATCTGTATTCAGGATCCTGAATGCAATATATGCAGCTGCAAAAGACATCAGTTCCATACGCACGATCATCTTCAGAACATGTTTCTTCTTCCAATGGCCGACTTCATGCGCAAGCACAGCAAGTATCTCTTTCATATCCATCTTCTGGATAAGCGTATCAAAGAGCACGATCCTTTTTACCTTACCAATACCGGTAAAGTAAGCATTCGTATGTTTACTCCTCTTTGAGGCATCCATCTTGAAGACCCTGCTCACCTTTATGCCTGCCTTATTCATCATATCCCTTATCTTGTCTTCAAGTTCATCTCCTTCGAGCGGTGTAAATTTATTAAAAAGGGGTTCGATCACATATGGGGATATATACATTATGAAAAGGCTGAAGATCAGAAAAAATCCCCATGCAAAGAGCCACCAGTAATAAGGGCTTGTTTGGATAAGCCACATACTGCCTGAAATTATTATTCCCATAAGGACAGTAGAAATAAGTATGGATTTCAGAAAGTCTTTTATCCATAGTTTCATGGTCATAGTATTAAATCCATATTTATTTTCGAGCTTAAATGTACTGTAGAGGCTGAAGGGGATTTCGATGATCGACCCAGCATAGCTCAAAAGGATAAAAAAAATAAAACCATGCAGTATAAAAGGCAGGGACAAGGATGAAACCCATGAATTATACACATTCAGCAATCCTCCAAAAATAAAGGCGATAAGCAAAACATTTCCGAATAACGATTCATAAAGAGAAAGCCTGCTGCTCTCTATTGTATAGGCATGGGTCTTCTTCAGAACCTCTTCATCTATGAATCCTTCAAAGCCCGAAGGCACGTTCATCCCGTATTTCTTCATATGTTCGAGATTGATATACTTAAGCCAGTATTCAATTCCCTGAACAAAAAGATAGCAGAATAATATTGCAAACATGTATTTTGTCATGATATTTATTTACCCTGATTTTTAGTCATTTATTATAGCATTTAAGATTGTTCTTGCAGGCAGGGCTAAGGTTTGTTCCGGGAATGCAAGTTTTGGCTATCTATCAATACTGCTTTATTTTCGGTAAAATAATCTTTGATGGATAAAATAAAGCTGAATCTAACAGAGACTGTCAGATATCTTGCAGAAGAGATTGGTCAGCGGAGCTATCGTGATCTGGGGCAGCTCAATAGAACTGCGGATTTTATTGAGGGCAGGTTTCTATCCTATGGATGTGCAGTAAAAAGACAGGAGTATAACTGTAGCGGGAATACATACTACAACATAATTGCTGAAGTAAAACCTGCCTCTGAGACAGCGGAGTATCTTAAAATATCCCCTCCCTTGAGGGGTGGGAAGTGTAATGATGAAGGTATTCTGGTAATTGGGGCTCACTATGACACTGTCATAGGCACAAAAGGCGCGGACGATAATGCCAGCGGTATTGCAGGCCTCCTTGAACTGGCACGGCTTACGTCATTAAAGCCATTAAAAAGAACTGTCCGTTTCGTTGCCTTCACACTCGAGGAGCCTCCTTTTTTCATGACCCAGAATATGGGGAGCTATGTCTATGCAAAAAGCCTCAAAGAAGAAGGCACCAAAGTATACGGGATGATCGCGCTGGAAATGCTCGGCTACTACTGCGACCAAAAGGGCTGTCAGTATTATCCGGCATCTTTTTTAAAATTGCTCTATCCTGACAAAGGCAATTTCATTGTTTTTGTCGGAAATATATCTTCAAAGTCTTTCACAAGTACGGTAGAAAAATATTTCAAGGCAGTCTCGTCCTTCCCTGCAAGATCCTTCAGCGGGGTTTCATTCATTCCGGGCGTGGATTTCTCAGACCACAGAAACTTCTGGAAATTTGATTTTCCGGCCTTCATGGTAACAGACACAGCCTTCTACCGGAATCCGAACTATCACGAAGTCAGCGATACAGCCGATACCCTCGACTACGATAAAATGGCGGAAGTTGTGGAAGGACTGTTCAAAGCACTGGGGGATATATAGACATTGCATATATCTTCATGTCTGACAGTTGAGGACTTTCATAGCCTTTTAATTGCTTCAAAAACGCTGACAACAACTTTCGACATCCTATTATAATCCAATCTATCCGGTGTATCGCCGGTCTTGTGATATTCCTTGTTCCTGTAAAAAGCCGTATCTGTGATCATTACTGCATTGAACCCATAAATCCAGTAATTCCTATGGTCTGAGAAGTCTATGCCAGGGATAAATTCGGGCGCATTTATCGAATACACCTTCAAATCTGTAGCACCTTTCATCCCTGCTTTCATTTTCTTTGTGAAGTCTCTCTGACCTGACTTGCCGACAACCGCAATAAAGTCCCCCCTATTGGGATAAAGGATATTCAGCAAAGCTATTGGATATGACTGAGAACCCCAACGGTCATCGTAATATCCGATCATCTCCAAAACTATAACACCCTGTATGTTCTTATCACTGCTGATGCTTGCCGCATGAATGGCACTGCCCATCATGTCCGTGCCAAAAAAAGGGGGCTCCTCAAGGCTGTAAGCAACCAACTCAATGCTTTTATCAAGGTCGCTCTTACCGATCAGGTATGCAAGTTCGATCAACCCGGCCACTCCGCTCGCATTGTCGTCTGCACCAGAGGTCCCTTGAGCTGAGTCGTAATGTGCTCCAACAATTATGCGCTTGGCCTTCTTCTTGTCAAACCATCCAATGAGATTGAAATACTTCTTTCCTTTAACAATAAATTCCTGACGTTCTACTTCCGCACCTGCCTGAACAAAATTCATGAAGATATAATCAGCGCATTTATTCAGGTTATCAGTTTTTTCATAATCGCGGGGGGATAGGGTCTTTGAGAGGGTCTCAACGTGATTTTTTAAACGCTCTCCGTCAACATGCAGTGTTGATTTCTGGTTCTTCTGAGTTGTCGGAGAGGCTATATATATCCATACCATGAACAAGATAATGGATATGACAATAATTATTCGGGTAATTGTCTTAAATATTTTCTTCATTTTAGCGAAATTCTCTGCATGGTACTATAAAGTCAACATGATAATGCTCATCATGCCTCACCCATGATTTTTTCGTTGAGAATGTCAAAAGCGCCTGCAACTCTTTTCCTTTTGAAGTTTTAAATAGTAATTTCTGAAGATCGTTATCAAATATTACTCTCCATATTTTTATGTTGTGTTTATCTGCAGCTTCCTTCAGCGAAAACAAGTGCGCCGCTATCGCCTCGAAGTCAATCGAATATTCTTTATATTTCCCTTTCGAGGTGAACTCTATGTTATAGCCAAACTTATTGAGAGGGCTTGCCGGCAGAGGTACAGATTTACCTTTTGTATCAACTACTGGAACGAAAAAGTCTACTGAAAGGCCATTCTGATGTGATTTGTGAGGCAGGAATCGCCCTCCACTTTTCCAGCCTGTTTCGCCATAAACAAATACTTTCTCCAGTATTTTCTGTTGAAGACTTTTGTATGCATCGAGAACTGTATCATATACTTTGTTGTGGACGTAATTTCTGCCTATCGTGTCACCAACTGTACTGTATGCAGAGAAATTTGCGCCAGAACTGGAAAGCTGCCATGCATTCTCAATGCGGCCTTTGTCTGTTGTGCCATAACATATGCTTTCCGGCTTATCGGCTGCGTTTGTATTAGTTGAACATAGAAGAAGCATTATTATCATATATAAACAGTACACTTTGCTGCCTTGCTGCAAAAGTTCAGTCATATGTGAGATTTTATCAATTATTTTATTGGAGCTATTCCAAGGTCTTTACATATCTTTTTGGCAAGATGGTCGTTGATTTCAGTATGCCTTGGAACGGATGAGCGCTTGTTTTAACCGGGATTCCCCCACCATGAATGGCGACTGCCTTCTCTGATAAATTCACATCCTTGTGATCGCAGATACTTCAGCAGCTCATTGCGTTTCATACTGCAATTTTTTCTTCAATAAATCCCGCCCCTAATGAAGCTATAGCATCTTTGCGATTAAATTCAATCGCCTCTTTTAGAGTAAGCCGAAGGCTTTCAATAAGTTCTTCACGTGTACGTTCCTGACAATTAACACCTGTAATTTCTTCTATCCAGCCGATCCGCCAATCACCTGCCTGTTTTGTTATTGCGGTATATTCTGTGTTCATAATTCATATCCTCCTAAGTAGATTATAACGTAAACATATATGCTTTTGGAATTTCCATTATATTGCCATAACAAGTCTGTAAAAAGTCATTAAAAAAAGTCCAGGCTATTTTTAAAATGCAGATTATTCCTCAATTCTCTTGTCTCTTTTCGAGTTGTCCCGGCAACTCGTCTGAGGCAGGCGGATCAGCCAAAGCATAAACAGAAATTACAACTTTTATGTATCAGATATCTTCATTTGTATTAAAGGCAGTGTTTGTCAGCCATTATTTTGTAATAACTCAGCTTCCTGTTTGATTAATCTCAGGATTATCATTCGTGTGAGACCGCTGAAATATGATATAAAAAACCAATAAACCGAAAAAAATAATTTTGATGTTTTACTTGGGCAGAATATTCTTGTTTCTGTGGATAATATTGTTCTATTGTTTTCGGCTCTTAGCCTGAAGTTCCATACACCTTTAATGTAGTTGGTATCTTTAAATTCCCTGAATGCTTCTGGAGTCACAACCTTGATCTCCCTTACAGTAACTCCGAACAAAAATCCCATCACAATCTCTTCGTTCGCTCTTTCTTCCAGAAGAATAAAGCCGCTTTCGATAAAACCATTGATGTCCTGCATCTTTTCCGGCAGTCCGCGAACAGAGAAAAGAAGATTAAGAACTTTTGATTTCTTGAAGTTTATCTTTTTTATGACAGGATAAATATTTCCTGCTTCTCTTGCGATATCAATCTCATGGTATTCTGAAAATTGATATTTATCCAGATATTTGTCAATTAACATTCAGATATTTTTCAAAAAGAACATTGTCTTTTATTTTTATATTATTTTTAAAACGACTTTATAAAAGAATCATCTTTCAAAAGGTTATAAATTGCTTCTATAAAACTATTTCCAATGCATTCATAAAAGTTATCTTCTTCAAATGAACGGCCCCACCTGTTGCATTCCCCGCTTGTAATGCCTTCCCATAATACAGTGTTGTCAGGTTTAATCGCTTTTACTTTAAAGGTAACATTTCCTCTATACAAATTTTCTTCTATAACATAGAATTTTACCAGTTCTGCGGATATGATCACATCAGGCTTATCGGATGTAACATTAAGTCCGAACTCCTTTAAAACATATCTAAATCTTTCGGTTGCCCACTGTGCGACGTTATCATTTGTAAGATACAGACGATCTGTCTTTTTTTCCGTATTCCTTCCAATCTCGTTTTTCTCTCTTCTTGAATCAATGACTGGGTCCACCCATATCTTGATTTTACCTAAATTTTTAACATCAACATATCCCGATTCACGAACATTATTCGCTGGCTGCCATTTGAGAGGCAGCTCCTTGTCCGAGCAGAAACCTGATGAAACAGAAACAAATAAAATGCAGATTACCAGATATAAATACTTCATTGTATCCTCCTTTATTTTAAGTTTAGACTATCACGAGCTGAGTTGATCCGCCTTAATTCTAATAAATGATGAGGGTGATGTAAAGAAAAAAATGAGAAAATGATATTACCAATACCCCTCCTTCGCCTCCCCTTGGAAAGGGGAGGATTTTCAGCTCATAACTGAATGGAAAAGGACAAAAAATCATAACCCCTCCTCACCTCCCCTTAT
>MHDW01000228.1:0-9666 GCA_001803645.1 Nitrospirae bacterium GWC2_42_7
ACCGATCACAGAAATGCTTGAAGTTCAATTGGTCAATTCTGTTGCACCCTTTGTATTATGCAATCGCTTGGTAGCACTTATGAGACGCAATTACACAGGGCTAAAGCATATTGTGAATGTGACTGCAATGGAAGGTAAATTTTTCAGATTCAAAAAAGATGAGAGGCATCCGCATACAAATATGGCTAAGGCAGCCCTGAATATGATGACCCATACATCAGCAGAAGACCTTGCCAGGGACGGCATCTATATGAATGCAGTTGATACAGGATGGGTCACGGATGAAGACCCTCTGGAGCTTTCTGAATTAAAACAGAAGGTCCATGATTTTCAGCCTCCACTGGATATTGTTGACGGGGCTGCCAGGGTATGTGATCCCTTTTTTGACGGGATCCTGACAGGCAAACACTGGTCCGGAAAATTTCTAAAAGATTATTTCCCCATTGATTGGTAAATGAATAGTGATCAGGCCAGAGGCGTTTTTTCTCTTTCCTGTTTTCCTTCTTGCTGATTTTTGTACTTTCTTTTTGGCCTCTTTGACTCTCCCTGTTTTTTGAGATATGCTTTTATCAGGAGGTATCATATGCCAATACGAAAAGCAGAAGCAGCCTGGGAAGGAACATTAAAGAACGGCAAAGGAAAGATGAAGTTTGGAAGCGGTGCGTTTGAAGGGGCTTATTCATTCTCATCCCGTTTTGAAGACGGAACCGGTACCAATCCAGAGGAACTCCTTGGGGCTGCACATGCAGGCTGTTTTTCGATGGCTCTTTCCCTGTCTCTTGAGATCGCCGGATTTAAAGCTGAACATATCCGGACCACTGCAAAAGTCCATATTGACAAGGTCGGGGAAGGTTTTAAGATAACGGTTATTGACCTCGAGACAGAGGCCAAGGTGCCTGGGATCGATGACAAAAGGTTTCAGGAACAGGCTGAGGCAACAAAAAAAGGTTGTCCTGTTTCCCAGGCCCTTACAGGTGTCGAGATCAGGCTGAAAGCCACCCTGATACCATAACCCTGAAACAGAAATCAGAATCTGACCAGCTTGTCATGCTCTCTTTTTAGCAGATGCTGAAGAACAGGAAAAAGATACTGTCTCTTGCTGTGGTGGCAGGCTTCTTACTGTTCGCTTATGGAGTTTACTACGCCTGGCAGGTTGTCACAATCGGCTCTGCATACAAAGCCAAGATCCTCTGTTCAGGAGTCTTCGTTTCAAAACGCGATCAGCAGGATGTACTGCAAGAAGATTTTGAAGCTGTTTTCAGCAATATCAATGCAAAGATCGACTTTGATAAAAAGTCTGTTACTACAACTGCTGCAGGGATACCCACCCAGACAGCTATCTTCAGAGAAGGTCTTGGCTGTGCTTTAATTCCTGATTCCTCTGCCTCTGAAGCCCTGCACCTCATCAGTGACAGCGAATGGAAACAATCGCCTGAGAATACTACTCAATCTGCTTCTGGTTTTAGAAGTCTCAGCAAGGATATTCAGAAAAAAGTTTCCTCTGACAAACTCTCCAAAGCCATAGATAAAGCCTTCGAAGAAAAAGACCCTTCTCATCCAATCAGGACAAGGGCAGTAGTTGTTATTTACAAAGGCAAGATAATTGCAGAGCGTTATGCTTCTGGTTTTTCCGCAGACACCCCTTTGCCTGGTTGGTCCATGGCAAAGAGCGTAACCAATGCTCTTGTCGGTATACTTGTAAAAGAGAAGAGGCTGTCATTAGACCGTCCTGTTCAGATACCGGAGTGGTCCGGCGCAAATGACCTACGAAAAAAAATAACCTTAGACCAGTTGCTTCGCATGAGCAGCGGGCTTGAATTCGATGAAAGGGCTGGGCCGTTCGTCTCTGATGTGAACCGCATGCTGCTGAGAAGCCGGGATGCTTCAGCGTATGCAATTGGAAAGAAGTTGAGATATTCGCCTGGCAGCCGCTGGCAGTACTCAAGCGGAACAACTATCATCATCTCTCGCATTATCCGCAATAGTTTTGACGGAAGAACAACAGACTATCATGCATTTCCACGCAAGGCCCTGTTTGATAAGATCAACATGACCAGCGCAGTTATGGAAGTTGATGTCTCAGGCAACTTTATTGCATCTTCATTCATGCATGCCACTGCCAGAGATTGGGCACGGTTGGGATTGCTTTATCTTCAGGACGGTGTCTGGAATGGGGAGCGAATTCTCCCTCCGGGATGGGTTGACTATACAAGAAGGCCCTCTTCGACAGCTCCGGATGGAAAGTATGGCGCACATTTCTGGACTAACGGCACGGCTGAAATGGAAGACAGTGCAAGGCCTTTCAAGGATCTGCCGGCTGATGCCTTTTTAGCTTCAGGTTATGAAGGTCAAAACATTGTGATCGTGCCGTCCCAAGAGCTGGTCGTGGTGCGCCTCGGCATGACCAAAGAGAGAAATACGTGGGATATAGCAACATTTGTCGCTGAGATCCTTGCAGCAATTTCCGCTGAAGTAAAAGAATAACTTCTGTGCTTGTCAGCTTGTCGGCTTGTTCGCTTGTCAGCTAACGATTGTATTTCCCCGAGGCAGGCACTGCGCGCTTAAAGGCCCAGGCCTCGATGCTCTTTATCTGTTCAGCCATGGTCACTGAAAGAGGTACTGTCCTGCTCTGTGCTACTAAAAAGTCCTGTTCAACTACGGGACGCTTTTCAGCCAAGGCTTCGAAAACCGCTGATTTGACCACCTGTTCTATCTCAGCCCCGGAAAGACGTTTAAGCGATGCTGTCAGTACCGGAAAATCGATCTTGGAAGGATCGATATTATGCTTCTTCATATGAATGCGATATATTTCCTCCTGCGCCTTTTCATCAGGAAGCCCGACATAAAATATCTCGTCAAAGCGTCCCTTGCGCAGTACTTCTGCAGGAAGCATCTCGATCGCATTGGCAGTAGCCGCAACAAAAACAGGCGCTGTTTTTTCCTGCATCCATGTCAGGAAAGACCCGAGCACCCGGGAAGAAGAGCCCCCTTCAGCCTTGAATCCCTGAGAAGAAATGCCGGCCTCTATCTCGTCTATCCAGAGGACACAGGGCGCGATCGCCTCTGAGATCCTGAACGCCTTTCGGAGGCTGGACTCCGGAGAACCGAACGTCCCTCCATATACAACTGACATATCCAGACGGATAAGGGGAAGTCGCCAATGAGCAGCTATCACCTTGACAAATAGCGATTTACCGCAGCCTGATATCCCCATGATCAACACACCTTTCGGCATCTTTGCACCTGAAGAAATGTTATCTATGCCGAATGCCTTTTCACGACGATCCAGCCAGTATTTAAGGTTTTCCATCCCGCCCAGCTGGTCCATACCAGAATCATTGACAACAAACTCCATGATGCCGCTTTTTCTGATGATCTGCTGTTTGATATCAAAGAGCGTCCGGGTGATCTCATTACTGCTGCTGATCTGAGATTGATTAAAAGAGCGGATACTCCGCTCGATGTCCGTAAGATAAAGCCCCTGGCTCGCCACTACCAACCTCCCCAATAACTCCGGATCAGCATCGCATGCCTGCCCCAAAGGCGGAATATGTCCTTTCAGTAACTCAAAGTGCGCCCTGATCTCTTCTATGGAAGGAAGTCCCTGATAAAGAATAACAAGGTCTTCTCTTAACTGTTCAGGCACAGCATCCTCTTTACCAATGATGATCAGGCTCTTTGCTTTGGCCCGCACGCCAAAATCTTTCAGCTTTCTGATAATAAACGGGTTATTTCCCCAAAAACCCGAAAGGTCCTTGAAAAGAAAAATAGCAGGTCCCGGTTGCGCGATAGCGAAATCGAGTGCCAGCAGAGGCTCTAACGTATCTTCTATTGACGCTCCCTCCCGGATGAAGCCTTCGGTGCAAGTCCATAAATAGGGGCTCCCCACACCTTTCACTTTCCTGGCAGCCTGCGCCACAGTTCCCTCAGTGCTGCGCTCGTTATCAGTAACCACATAAACCAGGCTGTTTCCAGCCGCGATTATTCTTAGTAGATCCTGTGCATTCAGGTTTTCCATTATCCTCCTGTTAAGCCTCTGACAGAATATCTCCTCCAGTCAGTATGGCATTATTTTTCATTTGTACTACTCTGTATTATATCAGTTTTCAACAGTGACAACTTAAGGGAGCAGTTGAACTTTGAATACGGAATTGGATATTTTGTGCTGTTGCACTTTAGAATTTTCGCCTTTCAGTCTCTTGCTTTTCACCCTTTACTATTCACTATTCATTTTTTGATTAAAGCCAGCGGCTTGAGGGATATTCTCCTCGAATAATCCGCATAAAAGACTGCGCAAGTATCTGCCTGCCCCATTTATATGGCGCATAGATTTTTAAAAACCTTACAATATCCCGAATGACTATCAGCTGTTCTTTTTTGCTGAGCTTGCGCAGGCTGGCCTTGAAGTCCGCCTCGTGCGGGTTGCCGAAGATTATTCTGAAAGGGTTCCACTGGTCAGTGCATCTCTTCACCTCTGAGGCTATCTGCCTGCGGTAGACCTCCTGTACTGGCCGGTTGCTATGGATAGCCTCAACTACCGCCTCCCCGGCGATCGCACCTGAATGGAGTGCACAACTCATCCCCTCAGCAAGCATATTGAAAAATCCTGCAGCCTGCCCAGTGATAAGCACATTGCCCTTGCCGAATACATAGCTGTTTATCAGAGAAGGGCCGAAGTTATGGGAGCACCCTTCCATCTCCTCGGCTGGTTCGAGTTTCACCCCGTGTTTGTCCCTAAGATATTTCTCGACCCTGGCGTGATATGTGTGGAGGTTTCCTCCAACCGGAAACCCGACACCGAGTATCTGCCGTCTGTTGCGGGCATGGCTCCATGTGTAATGCCCCAGCTCAGGGTGGAACCAGAAATGGAAATAGTCATCATCAAGCGGACATTCAATTATCCTCTGGAACTTCTGTCCGACCATAAACCATGGGATGCTTTTATTGTAGTCCCCGTATATTGAATGCCTGACTCTGGAACGCGGTCCGTCAGCACCTATTACAAAATGTGTTTTGTATTGCACTTCCTTGTCACCCTGTTTTGCAGTTACATTCAGCATTTTTCCATCATCTTCAAGACCGGTGAAGCTTGTGCCTTCGTGTATCTCGACGCCACTGCTTTTGATCGCCCAGTAATCTGAGAATTTACGATGAAGGTGAGGGGTAGGCCCTCCCTCAAAATCCATTGGAATGGATATCATGCTCGGGAAATGGAAGGTAACACCACGGCAGGAAGTCGGCTCGTGCAACACCTCTCTCGGAAGCGGACCGAAATTTTCGATCAGAAAGCGATGTCCGCGGGGCGAGAGTATACCGCTACAAACCTTATGCCTCGGAAGTATATTACGCTCAAGCGCCACAACATCCAGCCCTGCATCAACCATCCTCTTTGCGCAGGCAGAAGCAGCCAGACTTGCGCCTACGATCAATACATCATATTTCCCTTTGACTCTATTCAATCTTTATCCTTCATATAATGTTTCAGACTTTTTGCCTTCTTTTTTAGTGTCTTCAGTAAATCGTCGAAAACTGCAGAATCCTGTTCGCCGGTCATATATTTCTTCAATGCTTCTTTTGTCTTTCTTTTAATAATGCTTTTTGACTCTTTATTGCAACTCAACAGAAATTCATCAATCCCGTCTGATAGTTCTGATGCGTAGGCTTTTATTGCATTTATGTAGATTTCAAGTGCTTCTTCAGGTTTATTTTTCTTTAAATATATTTCGGCCTCATCGAACCTACCTACGAGAAGCCATCTATCTATTTTTTTAGCAGCTTTTAAGCAGAGTAGGGCTTCACCATTTCTACCGATAACCATAAGCATACGTGCTTTGAATACCAAAGCCTCAGTATATGTCGGATACTTGGCAAGAAAGTCGTCAACGAGAGGAAGAATCGCAGTCGCATTTGCGGGGTCTTCAAAGTACTTTTCATAAAGTCGATCCATTTCAGCCGAAATATTTGGCACGTCTGATATTTTCATTATTTATTTCTCCATTTTATGTATACAGTAAGCATTTATTATTAAGACAGGAGGGATATAGTATTTGAGCGGTTTTTCTTGCCGATAGTCCATAAGTAATAATAAAAAAATAAAGAGGTAAGAACCTCGGAGCGCAGCGAGAATGAGCGAAAATACTGTATCCCTCCTGTTTATCCATAACTCATATCAGCCCACTTATATGTATCACAGGTATATCTGTAATGAGCTGAAATACTTTTATGTCCGCAAAATCTTCAACCACTATCCGCTTTACCCTACGGCCTTTCATTATCCACTTGGCATGCTCCAGGCATCCTGCTGTTTCTATGTTATGACGCGCCTGAAGGCTTGAGGCACCTGTTGGAATAGCAATACGCTGAAGGTCAAGGTTCATCTGGCAGCCGGTCTCATGACGCAGGCGGTCATAATACTTCACCAGCCTCTCAAAATCAGAGTGATAACCACGGCTCTCGATTATGTACATATCCTCAGGCCCAAGAGATCTGCGAATAGCACGGATGTCCATAAGCGCTTCTCCGAAACCCTTGATCTTCTTTCCGGGAAGCCATTCCCTTAGAGGGAGATGTAGAATTCCTTCTGCAACAACAAGGGTGTCTGCATAACGCAAATTGTTTAAAAAATATTTTATCCTCTCATCATCTAAAACCATCCCGGCTTCAATTAAGGCAGCGATGTCTCTGCCGTCATCAGCTGCAAGTCCGGCTTTTTTGCTTCCTCCAAGGAGATTGATAATATGCTCACATGTCTTCTGGCCTAATCCTGATCCTCCTGCAAGCACAATTGTAGATCTGCGCAAAATACTGTTATCAGAAATAAAGGCCTTTTTAAGCGGAACCGGATACCATGACGGATATTTACTTCTTGCCCGATTTAATCTGATCCGCTGTTCTATGTTCATTGATGTAATGCTTATCTCCTCAGGACAGGCAGGTTCGCATGATCCGCAGACAAGACAGGCATCAATAGATGAGGCTATCTCTTCAGGTAAAACGCCTGCCTGCATTGCCCTTGCACGGGCCTTACGGGTGACTGACATTGAACTCGTTCTTCTCCATTGCGGGCAGACCAGCAGACATACACCACACCCACTGCAGGATTCATAACCTTTTTTATTTTTTTTAATACTTTTAGTTTTTGGCATCAGAATATTACGTCCGGATTAAGTATCATTGCCGGATCAGCCTCTCTCTTCATCGCAAGATGCCTGTCAACAACCTCGTCCGGAAAAACACGGCGTATATAACCCTTCATCATCCCGCCGAACCTGTAATAGCTCAGGCCCATATCAACACCTATGTCATATATCTCATTTTTAAATGCCTGAAGATGATCACGGCTGTAATCCATGTCCTTGAGCATAGGCTCGAATTCACAGCCATAGGCTATGTCAGAAGCATCAGCAGGAATGCAGGACATTTCATAGCGCGGGAGCCTTCCCCTGAGTTTTATTCCAACACAATAAAGTGTGTAGTACTTGAAGTATTTTCTGCATACCGCGTTACCGCGTTCAACAGCTTCTGCAAATTTTTCGGCTTTTGCTGAAAGGTCGGGTATCACCATCTGACGGCCACCCCAGTATTTCCATACAGCGCGTGAAAATACAACCGTCCTGTCTACTATCTTGTTGTCACGCATAAACTCAGTACGGCTAAACTCAGGGAAGAGTGTTAAACGTCTTCCGATTATATACAGCGCTTCTTTGAAGCGCCATGGATGCAGAAGATAATGCAATGCCATGCGTATGCCGAAGCCTATTTCACCGTGGCCGCGCATTTTTTTTCTCCAACGTTCATTGAATTCTTTTTCCCTTTCATCGCTGTCAAATGCAACAAGCAGGGTAATTGCACGGTCTATGATAGTGAGGATACCGCAGTAATCAGCCGCATCTTCCTTTGCAATAAATTGCAGGTCCTCGATTGCTGTGCGCAATGAGGAGTAGTAGAAATATTTCATTGTGATAGGAGAGAACTTCCGTATCTTAAGTGTTGCTTCCGTTATCACGCCGAACTGGCCGTACCCGAGCAATACCCGCTCCATAAGTTCAGGGTTTTCTGTTTCTGAACACTCAACTATCTCTCCTGTTGGTGTAACAACCTGCAATGCAACAGCCTGATCAGCACTGCATCCAAGACGAGGGGAATTCACATCTATCCCGCCGACTCCGAGTGTGCCACCGACCGAGGCTGTAAGATTCAAAGGAGCAGAAAGGTAATCCATTCCATCACGCCTCAACATCTCTGCCAACTGGTGCCAGAATATTCCTGCCTCTGTGCGGACGGTCATGGTCTCCTGGTTTATTTCGAGCACATTATTCATTGAGGTCATATCCAGAAGAAGACCGCCGAAAGCCACTGATTCCCCTTCTGTTGTAAGCCCGCCACCGCGTGTAGTTACCGGAACTTTGTATGTCTGTGCAGCCTTGAGTGTTTTCGAAATATCCTCGGCTGAGTTAGGTCTGACAATGCCATGAGGAAGGCCATATGCGAGTCCGCCCGAGTCTGTATCAAAGACTGCACATTCACTCCGCTCCTGACGTATGATAACACCGTCAGCTTTGAGGTGATCCACAAAATCCTGCCACGAATCGCCCTTCCAACGGACGGGATTGGTCTGCTGGCGTGGAATTCCTTTGAGGGAATCAGGGGCAACAGGATCAGGCGGGATAAAACCGCGTTCAATTATAGGGATTTTCATGAGTAAATATTATAACAGATAAACTGTCGGTAACCCTTCATGCTTGTCAGCTTCTTCGCCTTTTGTATAATGGAGATATTATTTGAGATCAGGTCTTCAAGATCATCTTGTTTGTTGAAGACCGGCTTTCGCCGATGGATGTAACCCTGACCGCTGCCTGGTCACTGACAGGGCATTTGTTTTCGCAGATGCCGCAGCCTGTACAGATATTCGGATCAATGAACGGACGCTTCAGGGTCTTCATCGACCCGTCCCTGAGCTGGACCTCGAAGGTCTGAAACCAGATCGCCTTGGGTGAGGTCGGGCAGACTTCCTCGCATACAATACAGTCTGTGTTCATGGCCCATGGCAGGCAACGGCCTCGGTCGTAGAAAGCTGTGCCGATCTTTATTGGTTTCTGCCCTTTTTCATTTCCGACTTTCTTTTCGACTGTCAAGGGAGCGATCGCCCCTGTCGGGCAGATATGGCTGCAGAGCACACAGTTGAATTCGCAGTATCCTATCCTATTGATCAGTATAGGACTCCAGAGTCCTTCAAAGCCTGCCTCAAACAGGGCAGGCTGTATAACATTGGTCGGGCAGATCTTCATGCATTCTCCGCACTTGATGCACCTCCGCAGAAAATCAGTCTCCGGGAGCGAGCCCGGCGGTCTTATGACCCGGTATTGCGGGGTTGTGCCTGAGGATATTGTGCTCTTCATGATCGGGTAGAGCACAACGCCTGCAACAATGCTTTCGATGAGCCTGCGGCGGCTGACATCAAGAGGCCTGTGGGCAGCACTTTCTGCTTTGGCCAGGCCGAAGTGGATTGCCTTCTCAGGGCAGTCCTCAATACAGTTCATGCAGACATGACACTCAGTAATCCTTAGAGAGGCATGAGGATCACAACCGCCGTGGCAGTTTGCAACACACTTTTTGCAGTCTGTACAGAGTTCAACATCCCGCCATATTCTCAGAACCGGCCTGAAA
>MHDW01000228.1:9798-11855 GCA_001803645.1 Nitrospirae bacterium GWC2_42_7
GAAGACCGAGACAGTGAAGGCCCTTGTGATAAAAGATATGGGATCCAGAAGGCCGATCTGAAGCGACCCAAAGGCAGCTGTAACAAGAAGTATGGCCAGAATATAATACTTAAGCCTGTAGAGATCACGGTAAGAATTCAGAATGACTGTATCCGCTGCCCGCAATTTGCTAAGTATACTGCTCACGACCTGGTTGATTATGCCGAGCGGACAGATCCATGAGCAAAAAAACCTGCCCAAAAAAAGTGTGCCTATCACAACAATGAGCGACAGGCTGAGCCCCTTATAAAGAGTCCAGCTCGTCAGAAATGACGCGACTGCTGTAAGGGGATCGAGCTCAAGAAAAAGAGGCGTCTCATAGCCTCTTAAATTTTTGAAACTGGTCAGCCACAGAAGAACCACAAACAAAGCCAGAAAAAATATTGCATAAAGGCGTCTGATATTTCTCAAAGTCAGGATCTTTGAGATCATATATCTTCCTCTGCAATATTCAAAGACTTTAGATCAGAAACACCAACACCCTTTTTTTCTGCCATGCCTACATACGGAACATCATCAGCCTTGAGGTCGAGGAACCTGAGCCCGTAGGTCTCTACTGCAACAACATCAACTCCTGCCACAACAGTATTTTCTATTGCTACGTCAGAGATATTGCCTCCTGTAGGGCCGTTTCTTTTGAGTACCCTTGTAGCATCCATAACCGTCAGTGTCGGCCTGATAGCAAAGGCCAGCTCTGCGATAGAAGTATTTATGTCCTGGTGCAGAAGGTTTCTCTGACCTCCGAGTGACCCATACAGATTCTTCATCGCAGCTGTGCATTTGCTCAGCGAATGATGTTTCACAACAGGCAGGTTTATCAGTTTGTCGGCCTGGTGATAAAAAGAGCTGACAGGCCAGATCTTAAGGGATTCGCCTTTGAGGTCAGTAGGCAGAAAGTCATTCTCAGAAGCAAGTTTGAGTCTGCCGCCGGCCTTCTTTACTGCTGCCTCGATGCCTGAACGGGCAAAACAACGGTAGGGGTCATTCACGGAAACATCGGTCACCCAGACCTCGGAAGCTTTGGCTTCAAGGCAGAGTTTCACCACTGCTGCGACCACCTCAGGATTGGTATTTGCCGCCTGTTCAGGCTGTCTGTCCCATGCAGCATTAGGCTTCAGGAGCACCCTGTCACCGGATGACACAAAGCGTCCCATGCCGCCGAGTCTGTCGATAGCAGCCCTTACCATTTTTTCAACGTCTTTTCCGCGGACAACAGAAAGGTCCGGATAAACACTGACGGCTTTTGTTCGAAAGTCTTTAAATGTGAAGATCTTTCTGTCAGACCTGCTGACAGGCTCTTTGCTGTAAAAAACATATCCCCATGTGCCTGCTGTAGCTGCAAGACCGCATGTAACTGCAGTCTTCATCAGGAACTGCCTTCTGCTTAGGATAGGTTCCCTCTTATCGTTTTTCGACGGCATTCGTACCTCAGTCTCCTATTTTCATGAAATGTCTCAGTACTGCATTGTCATCAGTTCCGAATACTGCAAAAACTGCATTGGGCGAAGCGATCAGAAACCAGCTGCCTTCATATTTGTCGTTTATTTTGTATATTGTCCTGTCCGCTTTTTCGGACCGTTCCATCGGCATGCCGGATCTCTTTACGTATTCAAGAAAGGCCGGGACTGTCTTTTTTATCTCCTGCGGGCTTCCTGCAAGAAGGGCCAGAATTATCTTTTTGCTGTCTATCGTGTACTCCCTTTCGATCACATTATTGAAGAAATCAAGTCCGCGGTAGCCTTCTTTTATAAATCTCGTTTTTCCGGCTTTACCGATCCTGGGAAGTCTGTTGATGGCGGTCAAGGAACCACTGGCAGCAGGGAGTGTTTCTGCAATGACCTCTGAAAAAGAGATCAGAGGCAACTTAGGGTCCATAGAAGTTATCTTTACATAGTAGCGGCCCTTGATGAAGTTTATCCCTCCTGAATTCCTGAAGCCCATTGTTCCTATGGAAACTTCAGGGGCATTCTCTCCTGATTCATCCACCAGCACACCAAAGGCCTGAATATCTTTTCCCA
>MHDW01000228.1:11945-13091 GCA_001803645.1 Nitrospirae bacterium GWC2_42_7
TGATAAAATATTCTGCATGGCCGTTGACATGCTCATAGAGGTTTTCCTTTGTATACCTTCTCTCCTGTCCGACCCTCCTGAAGCCTGCAAGATCCGAAACAGCTAAAGGAGATGCTGATTCAGTCACGGTCTGAAGGAGCACAGCCGGACCGGATTTCTCCTGCGCCTGTGTCTTCGTGAAGTCAAGCAGGGCAGGATCATATTTTTGTCCCTTAACATAGAGCGTAAGAGCGATAAGGGGCAGTATACTGATCAGGCCTAATCTCAGTAAGAGCTGGACAGGCTTCATCAAGCTACAAACAACATGGTCTGGTGTGCATCGCTCAGCATCTCTTTTATTGGCAGACCGTAAGGACACTTGCTGATGCATACAGGCTGCTCACATCCCGGGCATGGCGCAGCATTCTGTTTTAATGAAGAATATGATTCCATGGCCCTTTTCTCCATGCCGTAATCCTTAAAGTACATGCGGTATCTCATGACCGTAGCTATCTCAACACCAAAAGGACAGTAGCCTTCACATTCACCGCACCCTGTCCTGCAATAGTCGCTTGAGTATAGTCTGGCATACTTGTCGAGGACCCTCTGGTCAGCAGCCGTAAATTTGACGCCCGATGCCTTAAGATAGAGTTCGATATCAGAAGCCGTCTTCATTGTAACAATAAGACCGCTTATCTCCGGGTGCTTCAGTACCCACTTGAATGCTGCATGGGAGAATTCCTCTCCTTTGCTTTCTAAGTTTGTATCTTTTGCTCCTGCAAGGGTTTTCATTGCAACAATTCCAACTTCTCTCTTATAGGCCTCTTTCATTACATCAGGCAGTTTCGGGAATTTCATGAAATTAAACGAAGGCTGGATCATATCGTACTCTCCTGATTTGACAGCTATCATCAGCAGTTCTTCCATATTATTCGGGCCGTGTGAAGAAGTCCCGAGGAAACGGACCTTGCCCGCTTTTTTTAGTGCGGCAAACGCCTCAAGCATCTCACTGTCCAAAAGCCTTTTTTTCTCAGCCTTGATATCTTTGTTCATCTCGCCTATTGCATGGACAAAGATGAAATCGAGATAATCTGTCTTCATTCTCGAGAGACTGCCTTCAACAGATGAGATGTACTCCTTTTTCTTTGTCCCGAGGGGGAGATGACC
>MHDW01000229.1:0-147 GCA_001803645.1 Nitrospirae bacterium GWC2_42_7
CTGAACGGGACTACCTTGTATTTTTCAGCAAGTTCCCTGCTGATACAGGATATTGTCTCTTCATCTATCGAAACCAGCTGTGATGGATTGACTGACGGAACCTTAAAAAACTTGCTCAAGAAAGACGCAAGTTCTGATTCTTTGATT
>MHDW01000229.1:184-1783 GCA_001803645.1 Nitrospirae bacterium GWC2_42_7
CGAAAATAACCTGCCTCTCCAGCGCTAGCCTTAGCTGCTCCCGGGTTATTAGACTGTCCCTGACCATCGCCTCTCCGAGTTTAATTGCCATTATTTTATTCTGTATTTGTAAAGCCTGTGCCTGAAAGAACGGAAAGACAGACCAAGCAGTTTTGCAGCCTCTGTTTTTATTCCGTTTGCTTTCTCAAGAGCCTTAGTAAGGTAATCTATTTCTATTTTTTCCACGATCTCCTCGAGATTAATATCACTCTCACCGATCTCCGGCAGTGTATCAGACTTTCCTGATTTCAAGTAAATATCTTCAGGTATATCATCATCTGTTATCAATTCTTTATCAGTAAGCAGGACTATCCGTTCTATTATATTTTCGAGCTCTCTAATATTCCCTTTCCAGTGATAGTTCATAAGGACCTTTAGCGCATCAGGAGATATCTTCTTTGCATCTTTTGCATATCTGCCCAAAAAATGCTCTACCAGCAATGGGATATCATCTTTCCTTTCCCTTAACGGAGGTATATTAACCGGCACAACGTTCAGTCTGTAAAAAAGATCTTCTCTGAACCTGCCTGACTGGACCGCCTCAACTATATCCTTATTCGTTGCAGATATAACTCTTACATCGACCTTTATGTCAGTAACCCCGCCCACTCTCCTGAATGTGCTGTTTTCGAGAACACGAAGCAGTTTCGGCTGAATAGTTAACGGCATTTCTCCTATTTCGTCAAGGAATATTGTGCCGCTATCTGCGATTTCGAACAAGCCCTGCTTATTATAAACAGCTCCTGTAAATGAGCCTTTCATGTGGCCGAAAAGCTCTGACTCAAGCAGCCCTTCAGGGAATGTAGCACAATTAATTGTCACAAAATTCTTATCTTTTCTGAGGCTAAGGTTGTGAAGCGCAGAAGCTACAAGTTCCTTGCCTGAGCCACTTTCTCCTGTTATCAACACATTCGAATTGCTCTGGGCCACTCTTGGGATTAACTTGAAGAGCTGCTGCATTTTTGCGCTCTTGCCTATAATATTTTCGAGCTTAAAGGAGGATTGTACCTTATCCCTGAGTAGTGAGATCTCTTCGCTCAGTTTTTTCTTTTCGAGGGCTTTTCGTATTACCAGTCTTATTTCATCGATCTTAAAGGGTTTGTAAATGTAATCATAAGCGCCCTGTTTCATGGCCTCAATGGCCGATTCGGTTGTGCCGAAAGCTGTAATCATCACCACAAGGGTTTCAGGCAGAACTTCTTTAACTTTTCTCAGTACTTCAAAACCATCAGCCTTGGGCATTCTTATATCGGTGATCACAATATCAAAAATATTGTCGTTTATAAGCCCAATACCCTCCAGCCCGTCAGAAACAGAGACAATATCATAACCCTCTTCTTCAAGAAGCATAGTGAGAACTTCTCTCATGCTCTTTTCATCTTCAACAACAAGTATTCTGCCCTTTAGGCTCTTAATGTTTTCCATTTTTCGATATTTTGCCGATTCTTAATTTTCTCTTGGTAGTATAATCTCAAAAGTTGTTTTTCTTCCAGGACTGCTATAAGCAATAAGCCTCCCATTATGTTCTTCTATTATCCTGTAAGCAATCGCAAGACCTAA
>MHDW01000229.1:1795-11486 GCA_001803645.1 Nitrospirae bacterium GWC2_42_7
TCTTCTCAATATCAGCCTGATCGATCCCAGGGCCGGTATCTGCAAAACTAATCCTGGCAGAATTCATAGAGTTCTCTGTTGATACAATAAGCTCTCCATCTGACCTCATGGCCTCTATGGCATTAACGCCGAGATTCCAGAAGACCTGTCTTAATTTCTGCTGATCAGCATTGATCTGAAATGTACCCTTATATTCTTTTTTTATTAATACTCTGTTGTTCTTCTTTTCAAGATTGCTCAGCAATTCAAGCGTCTCATCAAGGAGCAAATGAAGATCTAATCTTTCCATTTTAAGAGGTTTTGGGCTCGAATATGTCAAAAAATCAGTTACCGTATTATTCAGGCGCTCCATCTCTCTCAGTGCGATATCCATCAGTTTCTCCCTGTGCTTTGCAGGCATTTTATCTTCCTTAAGCATTTCCACGGAACCCTTCAGGGAAGCAAGGGGGTTTCTTATCTCATGAGCAATGTTGGCTGACAACTCTCCTATGGCTGCCCATTTTTCTTTCTGTTTCATTTCGAGCTCCAGTTTCTTGAGCTGGGTCAGGTCCTGAAACACACCGATAAATCCTGTGTCCTTGCCGCTGATATCCTTAAGTGAAGATATATTGAGCCCTATTATCTTCATATATTCTTTTGTTTCCAGAATCTCCTCCCGGCGCCCTGGTTCAAACGGGAACTTAAGAAATGGGAATGCTGCTTCAATACTGAGGCCGATCACATCTTCTTTTCTTATTCCTGTTATTTTTTCAGCAGCCAAATTGAAGATCAGAACATTTCCGTTCACATCAGTTGTAAACAGACCGCTCGGGAGACTCTCGATAACTTTTATGTTAAAAAGCTCTAAATCTTTAAGATGAGTATCTTTTTCCTCAAGTTTCTGTACTGTCCGCTCCAGTCTGTGTGAAAGATAACCGCCAAGATAGGCTGTAATATAAAAAGAAAGTATATGAATAAAAATATTGTAGAGAAATTCTTTCTCCGGGATACTGTCTTCAGGGATTAACGGCAGAAGTTTATTATAAAACTGCAGGTCGATCAATAGCCCGTAAAGGATACTGCTCAGGCTGGCAATAACATAGCCTGCCTTCTTATTAAGGACAATACTCGAAGACAAGACATTCAGTATCAATGTAAAAGAGAACAAACTATAGATTCCGCCAGTAATATAGACCATCACAATCGAAGAAAGAACATCTGCTACTAGCTGGATATAAGCAAAAACAAAAAGATTTTTCATCCTCCTGATAAGCAGAGAGTAAACAATGGTCAGCGCATAAAGGAATATAATAAAATATGATATTGATTGGGGATGGGCATAAAAATACTCTACTTTAAATAAAAAAGCTGAACCCAGAAGAAGGGTAACGAATAAGGCCCTGAAACCTATCAGGGCCTTAATTCTTGCGAACATGGCATTATCTGCCATTGTATTTACTTTATCAATGTGATCAGTTTGAATATAGGCAGATACATGGCAATAACAATAAAGCCGACAGAACCGCCAAGAAATACCATTAACATCGGCTCCATCATGGATGTCAGATTATCGACCGCACTGTCCACCTCATCATCATAAAAGTCTGCGATCTTCGAAAGCATTGCATCAAGAGCACCTGTAGATTCTCCGACAGCGATCATGTGTGTGACCATTGGAGGAAATACCTTTGACTTCATCAAAGGCTCAGCGAGGGTCTTTCCCTCGGACACTGCCTGTCTTATATCCATAACAGCGTATTCTATCACTTTGTTGCCTGCTGTCTTGGCTGTTATCTCAAGACCGTCGAGAATCGGAACACCGCTGCTTATCAATGTGCCCAGTGTCCTTGTAAATTTTGCAACCGCAACCTTTCTGAGCAGAATACCAAATATAGGCAGTTTTAATAAAAAAGTATCCGTTGTCTTTTTGCCTGTCTCAGTTCTTCTGAACTGTTTAATACCCACAAAGATCCCTATCAGCGCAACAAGAGTTATCAGTCCGCCAATGCCGGCAAAAAAGTCACTTGTCTTCATAACAAAAAGAGTGGGCAGAGGCAATGTACCACCCATCGATGTGAACATTTTAGAGAAAGTAGGTACAACAAAGACCATGATCACCGCAATAACCAGAATAGCTATGGAAGATACAACAGCAGGGTATATCATCGCACCTTTAACTTTTTTCTTCAGCTTCATAGCCTTTTCGATATATGCAGCAAGTCTGTTCAGAATAGTATCGAGTATACCTCCGGACTCACCTGCTGCAACCATATTTGCATAAAGATCAGAAAAGACCCTTGGGTGTTTTTTGAGTGCATCAGCGTATGTAGCACCTGACTCAACATCATTCTTTATTGTAGAAAGAGTTTGGGCCATGGTCTTGTTTTCGACCTGTGTAGAGAGTATCTCAAGGGCCTGGACAAGCGGAAGGCCGGCATCTATCATAGTAGCAAACTGTCTTGTAAAAATAACTATATCCTTGTCTTTAACACCAGCGCTTCCAAAGCTTAGTCCTGCAAATGGCTTCTTTGCCGCTTTAGTTTTAATAATAGTCGGCATTATGTTCTTTTTTCTTAACTGGGCTATTACCTCTTCTTTCGAATTAGCTGTAATCTCACCTGATTCAACAACCCCTCTGGTTGTTTTTCCCGACCACTCAAAAATTTCTGCCATTTTTTACCTCCCGCGTCCAGAAGTTGTGCTTGCAATCTTCTGTAGCATTGTGATTATTTCCTCAGGCAAAGTAGATCTCATTATAACATCTTCATAAGATAGATGGCCTTTGGTATAAAGCTCTATCAAAGACTGGTTCATTGTCTGCATCCCGAATTTCGCCTGGCCTGTCTGCATCATTGAATATAGCTGATGTATTTTGTCTTCTCTTATAAGGTTCCTTATCGCAGGGTTAGGAATAAGAAGCTCCATAGCCAGCACCCTGCCCTTGCCTGACTTTTTTGGAATTAATTGTTGTGCCATTATTCCCTCAAGAACAAAAGAAAGTTGTACTCTTATCTGCTCCTGCTGATGGGGCGGGAACACATCAATTACACGGTTTATTGTCTGAACAGCGGAGTTCGTATGGAGTGTAGCCAAGGTTAAGTGTCCTGTCTCTGAGACAGTAAGGGCGGCCTCGATCGTCTCAAGGTCCCTCATTTCACCGATGAGTACAACATCCGGGTCTTGCCTAAGAACATATCTGAGGGCAGCCTTAAAAGATGCTGTATCTGCATTGACCTCTCTTTGATTGATAAGGCATTTTTTATGGCCATGCAGATATTCTATCGGGTCTTCAACTGTTATTATATGGTCGTATCTTTCAGAGTTGATCCTGTCCACCATGGTTGCAAGCGTTGTGGACTTACCGCTTCCTGTAGGCCCGGTGACAAGGATAAGACCTCTCGGTTTTTTTACCATTTCATTGACTATTTCAGGGAGCCCAAGTTCCTGGAATGTCTTGATCTCAAAAGGGATAGTTCTGAACGCCCCTGCAACAGCCCCCCTCTGCATAAAGATATTTCCCCTGAATCTGCTGAGGCCCTTTACGCCAAAGGACAGATCAAGCTCATTATTCTCTTCAAATTTGTGCTTCTGCGCATCAGTTAAGATACTGTAACAAAGGGACTTTGTCTCAGAAGGTGAAAAAGCCGGAGAATCGAGTGGAACGAGTTTCCCGTCAACCCTTAATCTCGGCGGGCTATTGGTTGTAATATGCAGGTCAGAGGCCCCTTTCTCTATCATGGTTTTCAGCAGGTCATAAATGCTAGCCATTGAATTCTCCTTTAATCACCAAAAGTCACACGCATTATTTCTTCTATGGAAGTAACTCCGTCAGCCACTTTTGTTAAGCCGCTCATTCTCAGTGTCTTCATTCCGAGACGAACTGCTGCTTTTTTTATCTCTGCAGAAGAAGCACCTTCAAGCACAAGCTCCTTCAGCTCATCCCTGACAAGCATGACCTCATAAAGCGCTATTCTGCCTTTATATCCGGAGTTGTTACAGGCAGGACATCCCTTGCCCTTATAACATTTTATTGTCTTGGCTTCTTCCTCTGAAAAACCGACTTTAATTAAAGCAGCAGAGGGGATCTTCTCCTCCTCTTTACACTGAGTGCATATTTTTCTTGCAAGCCTCTGTGCAAGTATAAGGATCACGGATGAAGAAACAAGAAAAGGTTCAATACCCATATTCAACAGCCTGCTGATAGTGCCAGGTGCATCATTGGTATGCAATGTGCTTAAAACAAGATGGCCTGTGAGCGCTGCCTTTACTCCTATTTCTGCAGTCTCAAAGTCTCGTATCTCCCCTACCATTATGATGTCAGGGTCCTGTCTCAAAAAAGACCTTAAGGCTGATGCAAAAGTCAGGCCGATCTCTTCTTTGACCTGCACCTGATTGATACCCATAAAGTTATATTCAACAGGGTCTTCAGCGGTCATAATATTAGTGTCCGGTTTGTTAAGAAAATTCAGGGCTGAATAAAGCGTTGTTGTCTTGCCGCTACCTGTAGGGCCGGTTACGAGTATCATGCCGTATGGTTTGCTGAGAGCCTCAAAAAAGTCCTGAAGAGCTGCTTCTTCAAATCCCAGTTTTGTAAGGTCCACCTGAAGGTTTGATTTGTCCAGAAGCCTGAGAACTGTCTTTTCT
The DNA here is from genome assembly GCA_001803645.1 of Nitrospirae bacterium GWC2_42_7. Taxonomy (GTDB): domain Bacteria; phylum Nitrospirota; class Thermodesulfovibrionia; order Thermodesulfovibrionales; family UBA6898; genus GWC2-42-7. Next base: position 6,419 of record MHDW01000229.1, read on the forward strand.
CCAAACAGGCAGGGAAGTGTTGAAACACGGAAATCTATCTCTCTTTTTTTGCCGAGCTTCAGTTTGATCCTGCCGTCCTGAGGCAGCCTTCTCTCTGCTATATCGAGCTTTGACATGATCTTCATCCTCGAGGTCAATGCAGCCCTGATCTTGACAGGAAGATTCATGACAGTATACATCATGCCGTCAATCCTGTATCTTACACGCAGAGAAGCTTCATACGGTTCTACATGGATGTCGCTCGCCCCTGATTTGATAGCGTTCACAAAAATTCCATTCACCAGCTTTACAATAGGCGCCTCGACTTCTTTTATGACACTGGAGTCTTCCTGCTCCTCGATAACATCGACGTTGTCCAGAGCACTTCCTACTATCTTGTCAAAATCGTCAACATTAATGCTGGGACCCTCATCAAAAGAGCTTTGATCAAAAGCATTATCTCCTGCAAGGTCCTCTTCGCCCATTGTATAATCTTTTGCCTGTATATTACTGGATGAAGAGGAGGATGACGCAGAAGAAGTTGCCAGCATAGATTCGCCTTTGCCGAGGTAATAATTTGTAATAGCGCCAATTATTGCGGATTCGCTCGATACAACAACCTCGACATTATAACCGGTCATAAATTTTACATCATCTATTGCAAAAACATTTGAGGGATCTGCCAGGGCGACTGTTAAAGTTGCGCCGACTCTTGCAACAGGCATAATAAGATATTTTTTGGCCATATCTGCGGGTATCAATTTTAAAACAGCAGAATCTATTTTATAGTCAGCAAGATTTATGGAAGGGACACCGTATTGTTTACTTAAAAAAGCAACGAGCTTATCTTCTGTAATAAATTCTAATTTAACAAGATTTGTGCCGAGTCTTCCGCCCTCTTTTCGCTGAAGATTCAACGCCTGCTTTAATTGTTCTTCAGTAATAATACTTGAAGCTATTAATAACTGACCCAGTTTAGCTGCCATATGTCTAAAATATATTAAAATATACCTAATGTCAATAAAGAGATACTTATAAATCAGCATGTTATGTGAATTTTGAGAAGGATATATTTACTATTAAATAAAGAAATGACTAGAAACAATTATAAATTAATGTAATATAAAGTTTTTTACCACTTATCCGGCCGGATTATGCAATAATAAAATCAAAATGATTTTTTCATAAAAACATGCTTAACACACAAAGAAACTTGCCAACAGATGATGACAAAGACAGGGCAGAAAGAATAAGGAAAATAATCGAAGCCCTTATTGAGGCAAACGAGAAATTCCCTGTGATTGTTGAAGGGAAAAAGGATGCTGATGCTCTCATGAAACTCGGCCTGACAGGCAAGATAATAACTCTGCATAACGGCAGGAATCTATACGATTTCTCTGAGGATATTCTCGATAAATTCGTGAAGGTCATAATTCTTCTTGACTGGGATATAAAAGGGGAAAATCTGTACAGATCACTGACTAAAAACCTGACCGGGCTTTGGGAAGGATTTTCTGACTTCAGGGAGATAATAAAGTTCTTGTGCCAGAAAGATATAAAAGATATAGAGGGGATTCCAAAACTGCTTTCAAGGCTGGAGGGAAATGAATACCCTCGGTAAAGAAGGGGAAGAAGCTGCTGTTGATTTCCTGAAAAAGAACGGTTACAGAATTATTGAGAAAAATTACAAAACTGTCTTTGGAGAGATCGATATTATCGCAAAAGATAAAGATATTGTTGTTTTTGTTGAAGTAAAAACAAGGGCAGACAGGTCTTTCGGCCATCCATTTGAAGCTGTACATCCAAGGAAAAGAGAAAAGATAAGAAAAGTAGCTTTATGTTTTCTTAAAAAGCTCAAAAAAGAAGTTCCTGCCAGATTTGATGTGCTGAGCATAAATATCGAGGGCAAGAAGAAAAAAATCGAACATATTGTAGATGCTTTTGAAGTCTGACCCGGAACTAATACATTCCTGTGATTTTTTCTCCGCACCAGATAAATCTATAAGTCAGCGATCAGATAAAATTAGAGGATTTTAATGGTGGAGCTGATCGGGATCGAACCGACGACCTCTTGAATGCCATTCAAGCGCTCTCCCAACTGAGCTACAGCCCCTAGAGCTTATAAAGTAACACATCCCAAATAAGAGTTGTCAAATTGTCCATTTAAATTTTACAACCCATATAAGAGGTACTGATCAATCACGTTTGTTGTATTTAGTTGCGTTGTCCTTAGCTAATTAGACAGGATATTTTTCATTCTATTTAAAATTTAATGCGTCCCTTGTTATCTTTGCTTTTATCTCCCCTAAGTCTTTCCCTTTGGGCATTACAAAAAGGCATTTGCCGTTGCTCTTCAATTCCCAAAGTTCGCCAAGCCTGCGTTTTTCTTTTGAATCATCGTTGCTCCAGCGGTCCGCTCCTTTGTATTCTACTACCAGCATACGTCCGTCTTTGAGCTTGCAGGCAAAATCTGGATAAAACTTGTCTGTTGCTGTCTGAAACCAGAAAGAAAAATTAGGTTGACGGTCAAGATTCCTCGTCCAGAATTCCACTTCATCCATCTGGTCAATAAACTGAGCACAGAGAAATTCCTCCCCTTCCCCAGCCAATTCGCCGACCTTCGTGTAGTAGTGCTTATTGAACGAGTCTGATGCAGAGCACCATGTGCGAGCAGGGTATTGATCAGGCAGATATGAAAAACAGCGCTCTGGAGATACAAAAATCTGCTCTCCTCCACTGCCGAACAACAATTCCTGGTGTGCCTTTTGCCGGGACGCCTGTCTGTAGGCTTTGATCTTTTCCTCAGCAATTTTGCGCAATTCAAATTTCTTACGGACAAGTTGGCCAAGGGGCATTACCTTGTTATCCAGAAGATCACCAGTCATAGTTGTAAGGAAGATTATCTTTTCCTGAGAAGATAGCTCTATAAAATAAAGATTCCTGTCGAGCCAATTGATCAATTCCGCCTCTGTCCAATTCTCAACTACATTAATAAGCAAAAGCTCCCGGTTCAGTTCAGGAATAAACCTGCTCTTAATCCTTCCTTCATCCCCAACGTCGATTTCGCCGAACTGCCCCTTTTCTCCGCTCAGGATGCTGAACTCCTCTTTGGACAACTTTGCATCAAAACTGTTCAGATCCCAGCCATTTTCTATAAGATGATCTTCCTCTAAAAACTCTAATTGCTCTTCCCGTTTGATACACATCACAGGAATCTCAAACAGGAAGCCTCGTTCAGCAGGACTTTTAAAAATCTCTGTAATCTGTTCGTTATACTTATGCACCTCATTCGCCCACTCTTCACGTGCCAACTCTGAGACCAGCAATTCCTTGACCGCTTCTTCCTCCCCTGCATCAATAACAGACCTCAAAATTATAGTTTTGCTTATCGGATCAATCTCAAGCTTTTTCTGTAATTCCGGGTAAAGCTGTTTTGGGTCAGGGACTTCAGGTAAGGTAATCGTCTTTGGCGGAAGAGCTTTGTGAGCATACTGAAGACCAAGTGCTTCTTGCGCTGGTTCTAATGGCCTGATAAAATCCTGGGCCTCTTGGCGATTGAAGCCATTTTCTACCAGAGCATCAACGAGATTCTGGGCAGCCTCTGCGAAGTTTGGAGACGCAACAAAGGCATATGCACGGTTCAGGTCTTTATCAACCCTCGGCTTGCAATACGGCAGGCGTAAGACACGTCCAAGTATCTGTTCGACAGCTCCGATTGCTCGTTGCTCTGCGACCGAGCAGAGCACATATGCAAACGGACAGTCCCAGCCTTCACGCAATGCCTGTACTGTGATGATATAACGGATTTCACATTTTTCATCCGATAGGTCTATGCCTTCCAAGCCTCGGGTCTCACCTGTTGCCCGTACAATCTGGTCTGAGGGAATATGATGGTCTTCAATTAGAGTTTTTTCTATGACATCAACGGTCAATGTTGCATGCCCCTGCCTTCGCGGCTGGGCCTGAAGCAGCATGATCGGGCGGATGTAGTCGCCTGACTTGCGGCGATCTTCAATCGCCTTCTTTTCGAGGTTAACACGTTCCGCAATAGCATCGCTCAGTAGAGACTGCCAGTCAGTCCGCGTCTCAAGGCGAATAGGAAGTTTGATCATATTTTCCGCCTTCAATTCAGCAGCGGAAACACTGTGCAGGACATTGCTCGGATTATGGCTGCTATCCGGAGTTGCAGTAAACTCGATGATTGCAGATGGCCTGAATCTGGCTAGCGTGTCAAACGAGAGGTTAGTCCTGGCATTATGGGCTTCGTCGACGATCACCAATGGACGGTGTATTCTCATGACATTCGCGAGCGAGTATGGAGTTAAACCGTTTGAATCTCTGTCGAGTTTTTCCATAAGTTCATTTGGCAGATTTTTAAAATGATGGTCAAGTGCTCCGGAGCTTTCATAAACCTTACGGCCTTCCTTGTCTTCCACACGAAACGCCTGAAGTGTTGCAACAATGATCACGGTTGATCCGGACAAGTCACCAGCCCTCAGATACAGAGCCTCGCTTATATCTTTGATCGTTACAGCTCCGAGGTTGCTCTCCAAAGCCTGTCGATACGCATGTTCCCGATCCTTCAGTGCATTCAGTGTCTGTTCTCTTATAGCGTTTGACGGCACAAGCCACAGCACGAGGGAATTATCTTTCTTTAAATATTCCTTATTTGCCACTGCAACGGCATGGCATGCAAGCAGCGTCTTACCGCCTCCGGTTGGAAGTCGAAGACAGACATAAGGAATGTCAGCCAGTTCAGAGGGCTCCTTGATTGATCGGTACGGAATACCTTGTTCCCATAACTGTCGCGTGGTCTGATAAAAAGCAGCGTCAGCATCCTTCATGCAATCGCATGCCTTAAGATACATGCGGAGTGATTCGAGGGCCTTTTCCTGATAGTCTTTTAGTTGTAGCATTACCGTGTCCTTATCTCATACGGGGTTTGCCGAAAGATAATATTCTCACGCTTTAGCCTCTGCGGACTGAGCCGACATGCAGTCCCGTAAATCACTCTCGTTCCGTCGTGAGCAGGCAGATTGCGGAGCACATCATTTGTCAGCACATTTCCGCCATTCGGCTGTTTATCGCC
>MHDW01000230.1 GCA_001803645.1 Nitrospirae bacterium GWC2_42_7
TCGCCAAGGGAATTGACCTTATAGACATGAGCATCGGAGATCCGGACATTCCGACTCCTCCGCATATTGTCAAGGCAATGAAAAAGGCGGTCGAAAATCCGGCTCATCACCGTTACCCTTCCTATGAAGGAATGCTCTCATTCAGACTGGCTGTTGCTCAATGGTATAAAAGGCGTTTCAAGGTGAATCTCGACCCAAAAACTGAAGTGCTCTCTCTCATAGGTTCTAAAGAAGGTATCGGGCATGTCCCTCTGGCATTCATTGACCCGGGAGACGTTGTGCTTGTTCCTTCACCCGGATACCCTGTCTATCCTGTCAGCGTTCTTTTTGCGGGGGGTGAAAGTTATATGATGCCCCTTCTTGAGAAAAACGGTTTTTTGCCTGATCTGACTTCAATTCCTCAACAGATCTTAAAAAAAGCAAAGATGATATTCATCAATTATCCTAACAACCCTACATCAGCAACAGCACAGAAGAGCTTCTATGAAAAAGTGATATCTTTTGCGCAAAAACATAACATAATCGTATGTCATGACGCTGCATACAGCGAGATCTATTTTGACGGGAAAAAGCCCCTCAGCTTCATGCAGTTAAAAGGTGCGAAAGAGGTCGGGATCGAATTTCATTCTCTTTCAAAAACATATAATATGACCGGATGGAGGATCGGTTTTGCCGTAGGAAATAAAGACATCTTAGCAGGGCTCGGCAAGGTAAAATCAAATCTTGACTCAGGCATATTTCAGGCTATTCAGGAGGCATCCATCACAGCTCTTAATACAGACGAAAAAGTTCTTGCAAAGATTCGCAATATATATCAGGAAAGGCGGGATGTCCTTTATCAGGGATTGAGTTCGATCGGCATTAAGCTTTTAAAGCCTAAGGCGAGCTTTTATCTCTGGGCAAAAGTCCCAAAGGGTTTCAACTCATCTACTTTCGTAGCACATCTTCTGGATAAAGCCGGTGTGCTTTCTACTCCAGGAAACGGCTTCGGAGCTCCGGGTGAAGGTTATGTCAGATTTGCGCTTACCGTACCTGTAAAACGGATAAAAGAGGCTGTGCTCAGGATCAAAAAAGCACTCTGAGCAATTTGAGGCATTCGAACTATCTAAGCAAAAAGACCGAAGTCTGATAGAATTTAAAAAATATAAGACACTCCTTGGGGGAGGTCGGGAAGTACAATAGAAGAAAAAATGAGGGCTGATATGGAACCAAATATTGCTGTTTTCAGAGGAAGAGCAATTAGGAAGACAATTCACAGCAACGAGTGGTGGTTTGTTGTTGAAGATGTTGTACTTGCACTCATAGACTCAAACGATCCAAAACAATATATCCAACGCATGAAACAGCGTGATCCCGAACTGGCTAAAGGGTGGGTACAAATTGTACATACCCTTTTTATTGACACTTCAGGCGGTAAACAAAAAATGAACTGCGCCAACACAGAGGGCGTTTTTCGTATAATTCAATCAATTCCTTCGCACAAGGCCGAGCCTTTTAAACGCTGGCTTGCAAGAGTAGGCTACGAACGGGTGCAGGAGATAGAAAATCCGGAGCTTGCGACAAAAAGAACTAGGGCGCTTTATAAGGCAAAGGGTTATTCCGATGACTGGATAGAAAAACGAATGCGCGGCATTGCCATCAGGGAAGAGTTGACAGACGAGTGGAAAAAGAGGGAAATTAAAGAAAAAAGGGAATATGAGATATTAACTGCTGAAATTGCAAAAGCTGCATTCGGCATTACGCCAAGCACTCATAAGAAGCTAAAAGGCTTGAAACGCGAAAACCTTCGAGATCATATGAACGATCTTGAACTGATCTTCTCAATGCTCGGTGAAGCTGCGACAACAGAGATAACGAGAGTTGATGATGCCAAAGGATTTCATGAAAGCAAACACGCAGCTCGTAAAGGCGGAGAAGTGGCAGGCAAAGCGAGGAAAGACCTTGAAAAAAAGACAGGGAGAAAGGTTGTCGCTAAAGAAAACTATTTGATTGAACCAGAGAGCCGGAAAAGATTAGAGAGAAAAAAGTAGAAAACGGGAGAGTAGTCGATGGGTCATGGAGCTAAAAAAACTGAACATGCTGGGGCCAAGAAAGGAAACGGAGCGTACTGGGGAAGAAAAGTAGCAGCTAAGAAGGAGTCGAGTAAGCGGAGGCGGACAAATGATAAAACAAGTGTGCTTGTTACACAGGGGAACGGTTTCGGCGCTCCTGGAGTTTGAACTTTCAGTATCATCCTCACCATTTGATTCTGCTGTGAGCAAGGCATTTTGAAACTCAGCCGGTGTTGAGACATTGAATATCGCTGAATGAGAAATATCTGGAAAACAAGCAAATAGAAGAAACACCATCAATAAAATATTTAAAACCTGAGGCATTCTTTTCATATTTTTCTTCCACAGATCAAATAAAAACTCTCAAGCCATATAGTAATTTGTATGTGTAATACCGAAAATACTTTACACTATTAGCGAGTTTTTGAAAAGAGCGGATTCCAAGGGGTAACCAAGCTGCTGCAAAAAACTGTAATCTTAATAACTCCCAAAAGTATCTCTCCGCATCCCAATACTTTATCTCCTCAGACTTCATTGAGCAGAGATAACAATAATGAAAGCCCAATTGGGCGAAAAAGATTGAACCTTCAGCTGGAAGAAGCAATTTAGAGAAACCAACAAGCTTCTCTCTGCAATTTCCTATCTACTGCATCGCCTTTTTTCATCCGCAGATCGCAACCGGAAATTCATAATATCTTCAAATTGATTATTTATACTGTAGTCAGTTAAATAAAAGGAGGACAGTATAATGAAAACAAAAAGGTTGGGTTTCTTAGTCGCTGTTGCACTGTTTTTGATTTTATCAGTTTTCTCTTCTCAGAGCAATGCCGGAGCAAATGTAAACGTTGGAATTAATCTCCCTCCATTCTTTTTCCCGGTCCCCCCACCGGTGGTTGTTATCCCGGGAACATATGCCTATTTTGCTCCTGAAGCAGATGTTGATATCGTCTTTTATCAGGGCTTCTGGTATCGACCTTATGAAGGCCGATGGTTCAGATCAAGAGGATATAATGGACCATGGGGTTATATTGCACCCCCGAGAGTTCCCCGTGTATTGATAGGACTGCCCCATGATTATCGCCATAATTACCGTGACCACAAGAGAATAACTCATCGGGATTTCAACAAGCACTGGCGCTACTGGGAGAAAAACAAATACTGGGAAAAAGATGAACGGTGGCGTGCGGAAAAAGTCAGGAAACATCGCCAGGACAGAAGAGAAGTCAGAAGAGACGATAGACGCGAAGGTAGATATGACTATGGACACGGAGAACATAGGGGAAGATAGGCAAGTAAAGAACAGTCAAGCGAGGGGAGGTTCTCTGCCTCCCCTCCACTTTTCTTAATTCACAAGAAAAACTACCATACTGAAAAAAGCTTTTTGATATTTTTCACTTCTTTCTCGAAACTGCCGGCCTTTTCAAAGGCAAAGTCCTTGAACGTCTTTGTCTCATATCCCCTCGCAGTTTCAGTGATCTTTACAGCTCCGTCAATATCAGTTCTGAATATCTTCCTGCCTTCCAACTTTTCTAAGGTCAAAGGACTCGGGTGGCTGAACTGATTATCCCTGCCGACGGATATGACAGCTATTGAGGGGGAGACATTTAATAATAGATCATCACTTAAAGATGTCCTGCTGCCATGGTGCGGTATTTTGATAACATCGCTATCGAGCCATTTCCCTATATGCAACAGATTTTCTTCAGCTTCTTCCTCCATATCACCCGTAAAAAGAAAAGAGAGTTTTCTCCCTGTTATCTTCAGGACGAGTGATGAGTTGTTTTCCTCATCGTATTCACTTCCATACATACTATAAAATTCCCTGTAAGGATGCAGTGCCTCTATCTTATGTGTTCCAGCAGCAAGAACATCTCCCCTTTCGAGCGCCCTATGGTTCTCCGGAATCATTAGACCCTCAGGATATTCGGTCCTGCCATTGTCCCACATCTCTTTTATATGAAACATTGTTAGTAGATATTCTAACCCGCCAGTATGATCTGGATGGACATGTGACAGCACAAGGGCATCAATTTCTTTTTTCCCGAGGTACTTCAAAAATGCGGCTGCTTCTCTGCCTGTCCGTCCTGTGTCTATGACTATTGTCTTTCTGTCAGGAAGCTCAACAACCGCTGAATCACCCTGCCCCACGTCCAGGAATGTTACGTTAAGCTCTTTCTTGTCAATCAGGTTGATCATTGCGTAAACAATGAACGGGATAAGAGGAACTATCAACATCTTCTTCGGTCTTCCCAGGGCAAAATATATCAGGGAACCAGCGTAAAAGAAAATGATGAGCACAGGAGGAAAAGCAGGGATCTTTATATCTGCAAAAGGTATCTTTGCAACAAGTTCTACAAGGGCAACAGACATATCAGCTGATACTGAGACCAAAGGGGTAAATAAATAATTATCTGTAAGGATAAAAGTGAAAGATGATACAAGAGATAAAGGCACAAGGACAAAACATATCAGAGGTGTAACAATGAGATTTGAGAGCGGAGAGATCACTGAAAAATAGTGAAATTGATAGGCCACCAGAGGTGCAGACCCTATGGTGGCTGCAATTGTAAGCATGAAGGAATTCTTTATGTAGCGCAAAGGCTTGCTTTTGGATACTTCAGCATCTTCCTTTTTTTCAATAGAAAAACCGATAAAAAGCACAGTTATAAACGAGAGCTGGAACGAAAGACTGAGTACGACCTCAGGGTCCCATAGCACTATAAGAAATGCGGCAAAAAGGAGCGAGTTCAGCCAGAACCCTTTTCTGCCTATAAGAAGCCCGAAAAGAAACAGACTTATCATAATAAAAGACCTGACCGCAGGGACACTGCTTCCTGATATTCCCAGATACATCAGCATAAATGGTATGCATAATATGGCAGCTGCCTGTGACGGCGACAGGTAGATAGTTAACCTCTGAAACATCCTGTAAGGAAGCCTCCTGATAACAAAGATAAAGATACCGAATAGCATGACAGAAAAAAGGCCGAAATGAGTCCCTGAAATGCTGAGGATATGCGCCAGTCCGCTTACATTGAAAGCATTTCTGAGGCCATCGCTGAGCCCTGACATCTCTCCGGTTGTAATAGCAGAGACAAGCGCAGCCGAATCCGGCTTGAATCTGCTGTGAGTATAAGTATTAAGGTCATTTCTGATCCTGTTGAATATATGTACTACGGGATAAGCCACCTCTTCCTTATTATCAGAAGCAGTAACTTTTCCATATAATCTACTGCCGGGGAACCCTCCGGGATTTAACCTTGTATTGTCTCTTCCGGTCTGAAGGAGAAGTTCATACCTTTCATCATGATCAGCCTGAATATCTGAAACAACCCCGATATCTTCATCATGCAGGAACTCAATTTCTTCCCCTGTTTTTTCATCAACCGCTGTATCAACCTGAAAGACCTGAATATCATTTCCTGTTGCAGAAGGATTTATCTTCTGGATAAACCTGCCAGTTACTCTCAGTTCTTTGTTCCATATTTCCGGAGTGACCGGTTCAGGAGAAAGCCTGACATATCCATACACGACACCGATGATGATAACAGGGACGAGCAGGTATTTTTTCTTTATAAAAAGATAGGCAGATGCAGAAACAAATAATGCAGTACTAGAAAAAGGGAAATAATCAAAGAGATAAAAAAGCAGGACTCCTGACAGGAACGCACTAAAAAAAAGCATCAGGTCATCTTTTCTTTAATGACCCTGCTTATATTCCTGCCAAGTCTTGTGATGAGCTTCAGGTCCTCTCCTTCAAGCATGACCCTTATCTTAGGCTCTGTGCCGGAGGCCCTTACAAGCACCCTTCCCCTGCTGCCAAGTTTCTCTTCAGCATTCCTCACAGCCTCATCTATGGCGGGTATTGATCTTATGTCGTGTTTTTTCTCGATCTCAACATTCATAAGTACTTGTGGGAAAAGTTTTATTCCTGAAGCAAGTTTTGAAAGCGAAACATTCCTCTTCTTCATCAGGTCAAGCACCTGCACTGCTGTGATAGGGCCATCTCCGGTAGTGTTGTAATCAAGGAATACGATATGCCCTGATTGTTCACCTCCGATATTAAAGCCACCTTCAAGCATCTTTTCAACAACATACCTGTCACCGACTTTTGTCCTCAACATACTTATTCCATTCTTCTCCAAAAATTTCTCAAGGCCAAGATTGCTCATAACAGTAGCTACTACAGTATTTTTCTTCAGCGCTCCTGCTGATAATGCCTCAACAGCGCACATACCCATTATCTGATCTCCATCAACAACCCTTCCCTTTTCATCGCATAAAAGCGTTCTGTCTGCGTCTCCGTCATGAGCAATACCTGCATCTGCCTTATGCTGGATTACAGCCTTCCTCAGGCCATCCATATTTGTTGAGCCGCAGTTATCGTTTATATTGACCCCATCAGGCCTGTCATTTATAGAAACAACTTCAGCGCCGAGTTCTCTTAAAAGCCATCCGGTTGTTTTGTAAGCTGCGCCGTTGGCAGCGTCAACAACAACCTTCATGCCTTCAAATGTAGCCCCTTTCCGGAGTGTGGATTTTATGTATTCGATATATCTTCCTGTGGCATCATCAAGCCTGTATGCTTTTCCAACATCCTCGCCTTTCGGCCTGAACCTTTCAAGGTTGTCGTCATTTACAAGCTCCTCGATTCTCCTCTCAACATCATCAGGCAGCTTGAACCCGTTATATGAGAAAAATTTTATACCGTTGTCCTGATAAGGATTATGCGATGCGGATATTACCACTCCTGCATCGATCCTCAAAGTTCTTGTAAGGAATGCGATGCCCGGAGTCGGAAGAGGCCCTACAAGCGTGACATCCATCCCCATTGAACAGATACCTGAAGTAAGCGCGCTCTCGATCATATACCCTGACAGCCTTGTGTCTTTTCCTATCAGGACCATATTCCTTCCGTAATGCTCTTTTTTCAGGACAGTTGCAGCTGCCATGCCTATTCTCAAAACTTTTTCAGGCGTCATCGGATGCCTGTTTATTCTTCCCCTTATACCGTCTGTTCCAAAAAGTCTCATTATTTCTTCCCTGTTATATGAATTTTGACCCTAACCGTATCAACATCGCTTCTAACATGCCCTGGAACATCTATATTCAATTCCTGGATCACTGTCTCATTAAGATCTGTGATATCATACGTTTCTGTCCGCAGTTCATTTATCTTTAGTATTTCGGATTTAATCCCGTGTATCTTAATTTTATCCGGTTCTGCTGTTATTGCCTTTACCCTGTAATCTGTTGCCGGCTGGCCGGTCAGTACCGGTTTTATGTTCACAGTCTTCTCGAATGTTTCGTCAAGTCTGATCTTCAGCATTGAAGGTGCAATATCCACCACCGTAATAGCATAAGGCAACTTAACATCACCCTTGTTTATATAAAAACTGCCAACGCCTTTCTTTGCGTTGCTCATGTCTATAAAAACCCTGATATCCAATGCCTTAATATTTCGCACTGCAATCTCCTGGCCCTTGACAGTAACATTAACTGTTTTTGTCTTGTAATTGACTACCTCAAGCTCTGCAGGAATATTTTTGAATTCTATTGGAACATCAAGCGAGAACTCTGTCTGTCCTCTTGAAGTTACAACAAACCATAAAAATACAGAGATCAGCACCGCTGAAATTTTAAGTCCAAGATTGCTCATTATCATATTCTTCATTTTTTGTTCTTTTTTACCGTAAATATTTTTGTAAGCATGTCCCTCAAAGTTCCCATATCCAGTCTTGTCTCAAGAGCCCCGTCCATTGACATGGAAATATGCCCGGTCTCTTCTGAGACAATAATTGCTATCGAGTCTGTTTCTTCAGTAAGCCCAATGCCCGCCCTGTGCCTTGTACCGAGAGACTTGCTCAGCTCCGAACTTAAGGTCAACGGGAGAAAACATCCTGCTGCTGCGATCCTGTTGCCTTTGATAATAACTGCTCCATCATGTATTGGAGATGTAGGGTGAAAAATGCTCAGCAGTATTTCCTTCGAGACCTTTGCATCAAGAGGAGTCCCGACCTCCACAAAATCCTTCAGGCTTGTATCCCGCTCGATCACTATAAGTGCTCCTATCTTCCTGTTTGCAAGGGCGATCGCAGCCCTTACTATCTCTTCAAGGGATTTTAGTTCTTCCGCTGTTGTGAACGATAGAAACTGTGCCTCACCCATGCGCGCAAGAGCTCTTCTTATCTCAGGCTGGAACAATACAATGATAGCTATGACGATCTGTGCCCAGAAACTCTGAACAAGCCAGTCAATTGTAAAAAGTTCGAGATACTTTGAAGCAAGCGAAGCTGCAAGAAGGATCCCAAGTCCTATGAGCATCTGGGCTGCCTTGGTGCCCTTTACTATCAGAAGAAGACGGTACAGGATAAGTGACATCAATGCAATATCAAGTACATCAAGAATCCATCTGTGCTGTCTTAATATTTCTATCATTGATTTAACCTCTCCGTTCAATATTATATATTAAGCCTGCATTAAATTTCATTCGGGAGACAGGTATATTGACAAAAGACAAGTCATGATCTAAATTAGTTTTAAACAATAAATTTAAAGGAGCTGCATATGAAAAAGAGATCAACTATCGTTTTTGCATTGCTGATTTCAGTCCTGCTGTTCTCAGCATCAGCCGGTGCTTTAGAATTTTCCGCTGATACTGTCATAACTGCACAAGGGCATAAAACTCAGGGGAAGATGTATGGCAAGTCAGACCGCTTCAGGATGGAAATTTCGCAACCATCACGCATGATAATGATTTCGAGAGTGGACAAAATGCTTGCATGGAACATCATGCCGGACCAGAAGATATACATGGAATTCCCCCTAAACCCTCAGGATACCCCCAAGACAGAGATAAAGGGTGAAATTGACAGAAAGCAGGTCGGAGCTGAAACAATAGACGGCCATCCGACTAAAAAGTACCTGATAACATACAAAGAAGGCAGCCGCACATCCCAGCTTTACCAATGGATGGCAACTGACATCAATTTCCCTGTCAAGTCAGCAGACATCAACAACAAATGGATACAGGAATACAGGAATGTTAGAATAGGTCCTCAGCCAAACAGCCTTTTTGAATTGCCGTCAGGTTATTCAAAAATGCAGATGCCCCAAATGCCCTCAGGCATGCGAGCAAGATAGATACCAATAAAAACGGTTAATTTGACAATAGATAAATGTAATGTTTAATATAAGTATCTCGTAGCGGGGTGGAGCAGTCCGGTAGCTCGTCGGGCTCATAACCCGAAGGTCAGAGGTTCAAATCCTCTCCCCGCCACCAATAAATTCAATGACTTAGGGGTTTCCTCTAAGTCTTTTTTATTGTCCTGCGAGGTATTTTCTAACGAAATCCAAAGGTTCGGCCTGTTGACGGTCAAAACCTGAGTCATTAAACATGTGTCCGTATATGTCTAAGGTGATGTTGACGTGCTTGCATATACCGAGAACACTATTATTTTCTTATTCGTTATTTCCTTAAAAGGATCTCCTTGTTTGGATAATGATCTTTATTCC
>MHDW01000231.1:0-4225 GCA_001803645.1 Nitrospirae bacterium GWC2_42_7
AACCCGCTTCTTGAGCAATTTCTAATAAAGAACCAGGTCAATGAACTTTTTCTCGTCGGACTCGACGCTGCTTACTGCGTTCACAAAACTGCAGTCGGCGGACTTAACAGGGGATATAAAGTTTCAGTGGTCAAAGACGCTGTTATGACCAGAAAGAACATGGCTGATATACTGAAACAGTATGAAAAAGACGGCATTGCAATAATTACAATCGAAGGATTCCTTGGAAAGTTATAGGTTAAATAATCAAATATTATTGCGTAAACTGATAAATGAGAACAGAAATCAAAATAAAATTTGCAGTTGTCCATGGGTTGATCTGAGCAAGCCGGATTATGTTGAATACCTATGCAATGACAAACGGGGGCAGGTCTACACTTTTGACAAAGGAGCAGACCTTTAGGACATTGATGAATTAGTCAACTTATCACGAATTTTCCCCACTGATTTTTCCCCCTTTTTTTCCCCGGCGTTTAAGCTACATATGAAAATACTATTCCTTTGTGCTTTGAGTGTTACGATGAAGTAGGTGCATATGGTATATTATCTTCATGATTGAAGACAAAAGCGTTCGTTTAAGTTTAATTGATGTGATGTATGGAGTCGTACTTGGATATGGCTTCAATTATTATGACCAAATAAATTCTACTATGGGTTATTTTCGCTTTTTCTTTGCATATACTATCGTTTTAATAGATTGGATTTATGTCCACAAACTTTATTGGCAATGGGAATACAAAAATAATATTTTCTTTATTTTAGATATTATAATACTTTTTGTTTTTTCAAGAATCATACACGATTCTATCCTCAATAACTATAATATGCAAGCTTGGCTGTCGTTACTTTTTGTTATTTACATACTTTGGGATTTTGCATCAATTAAGTATAAGTTAACAAAATCTTATGATTTACGCTTTTCATTGGCAGGAGATTTTTTTGCAGTTTCAGCATTCTTTGCAATATGGTATTTATCAAAACAAATATTGATTTCTGCCTTGTGGGGTAGTATTCTATCTGCAATTATTTACTCGATTGCTTGTTTATCTTGGACTAAATCCTCCCTAGATCAAAAAAAATCTGAATGAACCGATATGAATAGCAAGAATCTTCAAGATTAGGGACGTTGATGAATTAATCAACTTGTCTCCCATTTTATTCCCATTTTTCCCCCATGTTTTTCCCTCCCCTTTTTCCCTCCCCTTTTTCCCTGTTCATTTTAATGTGACAGAATATAATAAAATAACTTATAGCTCATATAAAATATACCAAGGTAAAGCACAATGAAACCAACTATGACAGTTATAGCTCTTTTAAAGCCTCGGGTCTTAAACAAATAAAACGGAATAAATAATGGCCAAGTAAGATACAAAAAGAACCCCATATCAAATGCCCAGTTAATTTTAAGTTTTTTGCTGTCTTTCATAAACCAATCACCAACAAGCCAAAATAATGCAAAATAGGTAAGTAGTATAAATCCCCCCGGAGGTTCTTGATCATAAACAGCATAAAATCCAAAAACTGTTTGAGTAAATATAATGAAAAAAACAACAAAGATGATCTGTCCGGGTATGTTTAATAGGTAGTGAGATTTTTCTTTGTTCATTCCAGTCTTTATTAAAAGAAATCAGGATAGCCCTTCAATAAATTTGTCTCGAATTCATTGATCGGGATCAACATCTTATGTGTAAAGTCAATTTTGCGTGCAACATCCCAACAGCGCCAGGCCATGACTGCATTGTAGTCACTATAATATATTCCGCCGAGATCATAATAAGCTCCGACCAAATACGGTTTATCTTTGAGTACCTCGCAGAAGAGTTCTTTTGCTTCCTTTTGCTTGCCAAGCCCCGTCAGTGTATTTGCTTCAAATATTTTAAGAACATGCCCCTGGTATTTGGTTTTTTTCTCCAGTCCCTGAAGTATAGCAAGATGCTCTTCTGCTTCTTCCTTGCTTTTGGAATTTAGAACAGTCAATAATTTATTAACATCCCCATCTTTCATTAATTCTGCTTTTTGTTCCTGAAAAATGGGAGGTAATGGTAGGCCAGACGCAAGACTATACTCCAGATAACCCAGTATACTGTCAATATAGTTTTGATTTTGATAGTATTCTTTTGCTTTTGACAAGAGCAAAGCTAAGTGACCTCCAAAATCTATATTTTTTGAATATTTGATGTCATTGAGAGATTTGGAGAATTCTTCTGTGTCAGTTGATAATACTCCGGGGCTGTAGTTTTCAAGAGAAAATTGTTTTTTCGCAGTTGTTTTTATAGATGTTATTGTTAATGTGTTAATTTCCTTCATGATGTTGTACAGATGAATGCGTATCCTTTCTGGGATATTGTCGTCTATTGACAGCTTGGACAGGATCTGGGGGTGCCCGCCAAAAACATAACGGAAAAATTTAATGAACATTTCTTTGTTCGCGTGTGTGACATGAGCTCCCTCTTTGCTATATGAAAGTAATTCTTTGTCTGCCACAGTAAAGTTGACATGATCATCTTTTGAAGTCTCTATCAATTCTGATTTATTATCTTTTTGTTGCAATGAAAAAAGGTGTTCACTATATACAGGTAACATTGGATTGTCTTCAACTCCCCCGGCAGCTAAAGCTCCTCCCAACATAAGTCTATTTTGAAATTCGTACGTTCTAAAACCTATGTCTGAGAATAGAGAATCATCAGCAAATATTTTCTTTGCTAAATCTATGGTTATTATTCTTTTTTTGGTGAAATCGTACACATATTGAGTGCCATCTTTAGTGTAGCTGAAATAATCGTCACCGATATCAACTGTCATAGAATAATCGTCTGCATCTTTAGTGATTTTCTTGTCTGAATCCTGTGTTTCCTTTACTTGATGAACTTTAACAGTAAATTCGATATTTGCTAATGCACTGCCTGAAGCATATAGGATAAGAATAATAGCCAAGGTTAAAAGAAGTGTTTTTTTCATAGTTCTCCTTAAATGATTCATATGTGTTCAATTAATATTTGTCAGATGGATTCTTTTATTCGGCAGTTTTTACAGTCACTCTAATGTTGCCGTATGATACTGCCTTATGGTTTTTCAAGTTCTGTTTCTTCCAATTCGCAAATTCTTTTAGCCTAAGCTTATCTGGTTTCTTCCATAGTTCATATCTGAGATATACCCAGACATATTCACGCATAAATCCAGCGTCGAGGACAACTTCAAGCTCGTTGAGATATTTATCCTTGAGATTGTTATCCTTCTCCTTCAGTTCCTTCCAAATTTGCGCAAGGGTCTGCCTGCCTTCCACCTCATCTTCAAATTTCGGAACAATTATTCCGGGAGAAAGTTCATACTCATTTTTATGCTCCATGATGTATACCTGACGGCCCATAAGGTAGCCTAACCACGGCGCACTTAAATGCTCTGGAAGGGAACCGTCAGTTTCGATTGTGAAACCGATTTTGTCAACATCTGCCAGTGCAGGAGAAAGTATGAATAGGCAAAGAAGTGTGATTTGTAGTATTTTAATAATTCTCTCCATGGTGAATAATTTATATACGAGCCTGCCATTTCCCACGAGCATGGAAAAAATATAGCATAAACTTGAATTTGTTTCAGTTTTATTTCAGCAATGAACAGAAGTGGGGGGGCCAGGCTTTTATGCAGGTTGACATATGTAACCTTAAGGGTTACAATACAGCAAATGATTAAGTCATTTTCGCACAAAGGGCTTGAAAAGTTTTACCTCACGGGTAATACATCCGGCATTCAGGCCATACATGCCAAACGGCTCAAATTGATTTTGTCCTTGCTTGACAGCGTAGTTGTTGTTGAAGATATGAATGCACCGGGTCTTAAGCTGCACCAGCTGAAAGGCAGCCGAAAAAACACTTGGTCAGTTGCAGTACAGGCCAACTGGCGGTTGACATTCAGGTTCGAAGGCGGAAATGCCGAAATCGTTAACTATGAGGATTACCATTAGGAGGTATGAAATGGGCATGCATAAACCAGCACATCCCGGAGAAGTATTAAAGGAGTTATGGCTTGAGCCAATGGGTCTGACTCAGACCGAGGCAGCAAAGCGTCTTGGCACTACCCGAAAGACAATTTCAAAGATTATCAACGGCCGGGGCGCAGTAACGCCAGAGATGGCATTGCGGCTTGAGATTGTTTTTGGCACATCAGCCCAGTCGTGGATGAATATGCAGTCCGCCTATGGCCTGTGGCATATATCGTCGCTGCGAAAATC
>MHDW01000231.1:4234-5388 GCA_001803645.1 Nitrospirae bacterium GWC2_42_7
AAAATCATTGCTCCAGTCTCTGCGTCACTCTCCTCGCACTCCGTCTATAACCGCATGACAAAAAAGACATTGAGACTATGAGAACTTTAAAGAATATACATCCTGGCGAGGTGCTTAAAGAGGAATTTTTGGTGCCGATGGAGATATCTGTCTATCGTCTGGCTAAAGAGACTGGCCTTTCGCAAACAAGAATAGGACAGATAATAAAGACTGAAAGAAGCATTACAGCAGAAAGCGCTGTGAAGCTAGGCAAGTTTTTCAGTGTGCCTGCATAATTCTGGATGAACCTCCAGACACTTTATGATATTGAAGAGGCTCGGAAGCGGTACAAGAAGGATATCGAATCCATTCACACAGTACAGGAACTTCAGCACTCATCCGCATAGATCTTGAAATTGAAGTTTTGGAACAAACTTTAGAGACGTTGATGAATTAGTCAGCTTGTCACTCATTCTTCTCCCCGTGTTTTTCCCTCTTCTTTTTCCTCTCCACTTTCTGCCCCGGCATCAGCAGAGGCGAAGATTACAAAACATATCTCTTCAGAAAAAACAGCAAACCACATACTACAGCAATTTCACCAAAAGCAAATAGTTCCCAGTGATATGAAGCAGGAACATATTGTGATATGGCTTCCAACAGCCTCGGGTTTTTGAACAGAGACATCGGAAATTCCGGAAAGCCTTCTGCCCTGAACAGCTTCATGTAGTCAATCATAAATGTAAATAGAATAGCACTGCATCCTGACACCCAAAGCAGGATCTCTGTTTTTCTGAAAACAATAATCTTATTTTTTTGCCGGACCTTAAGAAGTAACAGGGCCATAGCAATCATCGTGACTGCACATATGATCGGTGCCAATACAGGCGCCACCCATACAACCGGGATTAGAAACAAAACATCCCAGGTAAATAGTGATGAAGGCCAATCTATCAGCACCTTCAGCCATAAATAATAAAATATATCCCACATCCCAAAACTGAAAAGAAAAGCAGCAATTCTTTCGAGCCGGTTCTTGCCGGAAAGCATCGCTATTGAAGCAAGCATTGCGATCGTAGCCATTTCCCTGAGGTATTCGATCCAGAGGCTTTTGAGGACGACTGTCGTAAGTGGGAAAACAAATCCGGACGGATAATATAACTGTCTGAGATATACTA
>MHDW01000231.1:5432-9914 GCA_001803645.1 Nitrospirae bacterium GWC2_42_7
ACATAAAATATTATAGCACTCTGGATTAAAGCTAAAGCAGAGGCGCCTTTCTTGGGTAAAGGAGCAGCCTATTAGTGACTTTTTTGAATTAGTCAACTTGTCTCCCATTTTTCCCAGTGTTTTCCCTCATCTTTTTTCATCCCGATTTCCCCTTTTCCCCTGTGAACACGCCCGATATAGTGCAAACAGCTTTATGTTCATCTCCTGATTTAGCTATAATCTCAAACTATGATCAAGCTTATCAAAATGACCCACACGGTTGTCTGGGCAGTGATGGCATCGGCTGTTTTTTATGTTTTTTATGCAGGCATAGCAAAAATATTCGGTCTGATGCTCTGGCTGTCGATCGGACTTGTAATAATAGAAACTGCGGTATTACTCATTAATAAATGGCGGTGTCCTTTGACACCGATTGCTATGAAATATACTTCTGACACACGGGAGAACTTCGATATCTATCTGCCTGAATGGCTCGCAAAACACAACAAGCTGATATTCAGCCTGATTTTTATTGCAGGATTGATATTAGTGGTCAGAAATTTATTGGTCAGCCCATAAGCAAAACATCATGTTCCTGAAGCCGGACGCATGAAATCGGATGTGTTTCAGTTTTATTTCAGGTATGACCGGAAGCGCCATGGGGCTTCATTGAAGCTTTTCAGAAGAAATTATAACGTACGGTTCTCTGATTTTTTTCTTGCAGAACTACATGGCATCTTTTTTTGATTATGATTATAATTATAAATATAATTACTATACTGAGGTATTAATGAAGAAAGTATTAATTGTTGATGATGAACCTGTCATACTTACGGCGTTATCTCACCTTTTGAGCAACAAGAACACAACCATAATCACAAGCAGCGTAATGGAAGAGGCAGAAGAGGCTCTTAAAAGGTACCATTTTGATCTTGTTATTGCAGATATAAGACTGAGCGGGGTCCATGGAATTGAAGGCCTTGAACTTCTGAGTTACATAAAACAACTGAACCCTAAAACACATGTTATAATTATGACTGCATACGGTTCTGAAGAAATAAAAGAGGATGCATACAGGAGAGGGGCCTTCTATTATTTCGAAAAACCTATTGATATAGCCCATCTGATATCGAAGGTTAGTGAAGTTGGCATCAATATGCAGGATATTTAAAAAACACAAAAGCAGACTTTTGGGATATTGATGAATCAGTCAACCTGTCACCCATTTTTTCCCGTTTTCTTCCCTCTTCTTTTTCCTTGAATGGCACCCATATTAAAAATAATGTAGACTTGAAACTATGCGTATACTCTTTGTCGGCCATTCGCTTATCGAGTTTTTTGATTGGCAGAGGAGGTTTCCCGGCCACAATGCAATAAACCTCGGGGTGGCTGGCGAGACGGTGGAGGGGCTTCTTTCAAGGCTCGAACATATAATAAGATCTCATCCTTCTGCAGACCTGATATTCCTGATGACAGGGCTGAATAACATAGCAATGGATGACTTTGAGTTTTTCGGCTCCTATAAAAAGAGCATTCAAAAATTATCGATTGCTTATCCAAAAGCAAAGATCTTTGTTAACAGCATTCTTCCGACCCTCATTGAAGACATAGATAACAACTCTATCATAAGCTCGAACAAAACCCTGAAGGCGCTTGCTGGTGAAGATAACAACACGGAATATATTGATGCATATGCGCTGTTTATTGATAAAAGCGATGCTCCGATAGAAAAATATTTTTCCCCTGATGGCGTGCACCTGAGCAATAAAGGCTATGAGATATGGTCTGACGCAATAGAAGAAGTAATATCCGGTTATGAAAAAATAAAGTGAACAGGCTGTTTTAATGAATTCCCCCCCCGCTCTTTTCCCTCCCTTTTCCGTTTACTCAAACAGCGGCATGAAGTCTAATTTGATACTGTCAAAGAGTCCCGCTTTGCTCAGTTTTTTTTGGAATGACCGGAAGTGCCATGAACAACAGTGTCATAAAAGGTGGGGAAAGGACAGGCTATTCCCCGGGGGCTACCTCTATCCTATTCTTCCCTTTTCTCTTTGCTTCATAAAGTGCAAGGTCTGAGGCATTGACCAGAATGTCAGGTGTGTTATATGTTTCCCCTGAACAAGCAACTCCTATACTCACTGTTATATGTTCATCAGGAATTTTATCGAATTTCTTTTCATCGATCGCCTTTAATATTTTCGAAGCAGGTGAGGAAGCGCCATTCATATCTGTGTGAGGCATCATAACAATGAATTCCTCGCCACCCCATCTTGCTATTGTGTCTGCTTCCCTGAAAATGGTCTTTAATGATGCCGCAATTTCCTTGAGGACGTAATCCCCGGTCTCATGACCATAAGTGTCATTGATCTGCTTGAAATTATCTATATCCATCATTAGACATGCAACACTTTTTCTATATCTTTTCCCTTCAGTTAGTTCTTTCTTAAGAACATTGTCAAAGTACCTTCTATTATATAGACCTGTCAGGGAGTCTGTTATCGCGAGAAATTCAACCTTTGTCAGCAACTCCACCATCTGCTTGTTTCTCTGCTTCAATTCATCCTGAAGAGCTTTAGTTCTTAAAGCAGCATAGATCATAACATTGAGTTCGACTTCATTATAAGGCTTTGCAAGATATTCATCAGCACCAGCCTCAAGCGATGACACTTTGTCGTCTAAGGAATCCTTGACCGTCAGCATGATTATTGGAATGCCCTTGGTATCGTTATTGAGTTTAAGCCAACGACATACATCATTTCCGCTCATATCAGGGAGGATGAGGTCAAGAAGTATTAGATCAAAAGAAGTTGTTCCTATGGTCTTGATGCCGGATATCCCGTCACTGGCCCATACAACCTCATAACCATTTTTTTCAAGTAACTCTCTGGTGAGGTCAGCCTGCTGTTTACTATCCTCTACAATAAGAATTCTTCCTTTTGTCATCGCTATAATTAACCATAGAACTACAATAAAGTTCAATACAATAATTCATCATAAGAGCATTTATCCCCCCCCTGTCCGATGGTCGACGTATTACAAGTGACTACTTATGCGGATAACCTGAAGAATAGAGGCTTTTTTATAATAAAGAAAAAGGGAGGAATATGCTTGTACCCAAAAGGCTAATAACAGCGACTACTTTATATTTTAAAGAAACCGAAACTTCACCAAAATACAATCGGAATAACACACCCTAGGACAAACCCTGAGGCTAAAATTAAAGTCACAAACAAATTCTTGACAGTGGGAGCAAAAAGTGATAATTTGAGTTAGACAAACTCGAATCAACCTTTTCATCAGAAATGTTACAAACGTACAAAAAGTCTCTGATAAGAGGAAGCAGGAAAATCAGCAAAAACAGGAAGAGAGGTGATTTGGTTTTTATAAAGTGAACTTGAAACAGGAAATGAGTATATGTTTAATGCAAGCACGGTAAGAAATTGTCGATAATTTTATGTTTTCAAAATCTATCCGGAGGTTACTTATGAAAAAGATTGCACAGATGTTAATGACATGTTTTATGGCAGCTGGTTTTATGGTAATAACATTTGCCCTTGCCACGGCAGCTGATCGTCAGATGGCGCCTTCAATGGCACCTGCAACCCAGATGCAGAAGCAAGGCACGGTCAAGATCCCTATGATGTGTCCCCCGGGATGGCACCAGAAAAAGAGCAATACTGAGGAGTTTAAGTGTGCGCCCAACAAACCCGCGCCGATGAAATGCCCTGAAGGCTGGCAGTATGCTGAAGCATTGGATTGCCAAGGTGCTATGGGCTTAGGGACTCAGACTATGTGTACTGGATGTGAAGTGGGATGCAACAAAATACCTGTGATAAAATAGGAACTATATGATATCAGGCCGAGGGGCTAACAACTCCCCGGGGCCACCACCCACAGTAACGTAGCAGCAAAAAAGGGACAGTCATAACAGCGCTATAAGGCGCAGGAAGTGACTGTCCCTTTTCTATTCTTCTTTCCGGGTAAAAGAAAAAATGGACGTGCTACTTTTTTTCAGTCTTTCTCGACTCCCTGATTATTTCGGTCTACAGACCAGATCTGCCAAGGTTCTAAATGAGAGACTTTAGGGACGTTTATGAATTAGTCAACTTGCCAACATTTTATACAAAAACTTTTCCTTCACGATTTCACTGACAAGCTTTATTCTCATCTATTGATTCAGTTATAATCCTAAAAATGAATGATGACTCGATCATAGGATCAGATGATCAAGACAATCCTGAGATCTCTGCCGAAGAAAGAGAAAAAATTTTATCACTCATGCAAAAAATGATGGAAATGGGGATCTGTGCTGTTTACGGACAGGAAGACAAAGGCCTTCCTGATGCAGAAGTGGACTGTGAACTAAACCTGAGATCTTGCAGGGCAATCTGTTGTTCTTTTCAGTTTGCACTCACAAAAGAGGAAGTACAGAAAGGACATCTAAAGCATAATCCATCCCGGCCTTTCTTCATCGCAAGGGATCCTGACGGATATTGCGGGCAT
>MHDW01000231.1:9977-15044 GCA_001803645.1 Nitrospirae bacterium GWC2_42_7
GACTGCAGAGAAGACCCGCAGATCTCGAAAGAAAACATGAGATCATCATGCAAGATTTAATATTATTTTTTCCTTAATAGCGAGTAAGCGTGCAAGCAGGGAAACTCGAAAGTATGTATGCGAAAAAGAAGGAGGTTTTCAGCTTAAGCAGGCAGGAGTTCCTGTAACTTTACCAATAGCGTACTCTTCCCACATCCACATGGACAAAATCTGAAGATGGATAATACCCAACGCCTCCCCCCCTAAGGTCTAAGGCAGCGCGCTTAAGGGTTTTCAGTTCATGACCAGGCAGACGCACGTCAATGGCCATTCCCTTGATATGCAGGCTGTTTCTTGCAACTCCGCTGCTGGCAGCATTCAAAGTGGAGTTGGTTTGTGGAGAACGATAACCCGAAATAATATGGAAGGGTTCTCTGCTTTGGAGTTTTTGGCTGAGATCAAAGAGAAGCTCGAACAGACCTGTATCTATCTCCTTCTCCTCTCCTGTACGGTGGTCACGCAGTATATGGTTGATCTCATTCAGCGTCTGAGGCAGATACGCGCCATCGCTCCAGAAAACAGCCTTCAGATCCTCTCCTGTATGAGTGTTATAGAATGAAAGCGCTTTTTCAGGCAAAAAAATATCCGATACTGCAGCCAGCGCCTTATAGGGCAAAAAGCATGCAGCGGTAACTGTCAGTCCGTCTGTCAGAAAATCTCTACGGCTCATCCCGCGGCCGGACATTTCAATGGCGTTGTCTTTTTTTGATCTCATATCGTATTTAAACAAGTACTGAGGAATTAAAATTTCGCTTTTATTTTAACCGATTACAAAGAAAGATCGCAAATCTTGAAACAGTATTGGCGGGAAAAACTGTTATTTTACAGGCTATTACGTCCACTGCGAAGAATAGCTTACTTAGAAGACGGCCTTCTGCGAAGGGCTTCATCCAGGAGACTATCTCTATCGTATATGTCTTTTCTGAACTGGAGGAGACCTTCTTCATCAACCCAGGCCGTGAGATAAAGGAAATGGACATTCAATGGATGAGGGATAGAGACTTTCTGCTCCAGGCCTTCGTCCATAGCAGCTAATATTCTTTTCCTGGTCCAGGCAGAATTGTCCTGCAATAGATACTCAGCCAGTTCAAGCGGTTTTTCGATGCGGGTACAGCCGTGGCTGAAGGCACGCGTATCTGCTGAAAACAGTCTCCTGGCATTGGTGTCATGCAGGTAGACATCATATTTATTGGGAAGCATGAATTTAATGCGTCCAAGCGGATTCAAAGGACCAGGCTCCTGACGGAACCGATATGGTAAATTGTTTTGAGTGATCTTCGACCAATCAATTGTCTCAGGGTCTACCTCCTCTTCCTTCGTGCCCCAGCCCCTTAAGACCTTAATGTTCTGTTCAGCAAGATATTGAGGATTTTTCTTTATCTTCGCAAGTATCTCTTTTCGTGCAATGCTGTCAGGAACATTCCATGAGGGATTTATAATGATGGAGTTCATCTTTGCTGTGAAGACAGGTGTACGCAGATAAGGCTTTCCAACAACGACTTTCATCGAGAGGACCGGCTTCGAGTCCTCTATAACATCCAATCTAAAATTTGCGATGTTCACAACAATGAATCGCGGTTCCTGATTACTGAGTATCCAACGGAGCCTTTCCATATTCAGTTCTATCTGCCGTATCCGTTGTTTCAATGGGACATTAAGGGCATTTATAGTCTCAGGCCCGACAACGCCATCCTCTTTGAGCCCATGCCTTTTCTGAAAAAAGATCACAGACTGTTCCAGTTTCTCGTCAAAAAGGTTCCCTGCCTCTGTTTGAAGGGCCTCAAGATCACCTGATGCAGCAAGCCTTCTTCTGAGTTCCGGAACCCTGTCAGACACAGAACCTTTTTCCAGGCGCATCCCGTCTGAAACCAAAGGCCATTCACCTTTTGATGAGAGTTCCCTGTACCATGCAAGGGCTTTCTTGAGTCTGCCATAGGCGCCCTGCTCAGGACGGAGATCCACCAAAGCTTCCCGTATCTGTTTTTTCCTGAGCGCCTGCTCAAGTACAGAGGAAACGTCTACTGTCCCTTGTTTTGCGAACCATTCTGCTTCGATACTCACCGGATCCACGCATCCTCCGGACAGGTGACAGCTGAGAGTGAGAAATGCATCAGTGAGCAATATGTCAAGGTCGATCAGAAGCGCTGCGTCTTTAATCGGATATTCCCCGGCCTTATTGACTAGAGCACGTATAGGTACGAGGTGATAGTAATCCGGCGTGAGCCCATCGCCAAAGGATTCCTCCACAGCCTTGATAAGCGTATCCACCTGCGTCAGACTGCCATCCTTGCTCCACGCAGGCTTATAGTTTCTTCCTGTATAGAAGTTTTTGACAAGAACTGCGGAGTATACAGGCACTTCTCGTATAACTTCCTTCGCAGGTGTTTTCAATTCGGCTATCCTCTTTTCTATTAGAGGGTCAAGCACCAAGGCCGGAGACTGAACCTCTGTTTTTTTTTCAGAAGGTACATCGCAGGCAGATAAAAAAACAACCAGGAGAACAAGCAGAATCATTCTCTTTCTTATCGACATCATCTGTTTCATGTATAATTTCATTCTATCAGACAAACAACAGATTACAAATGATCAGAGACAGATCACATTTTATAATTAATACATCCTGCGGTCTCTGCCTCAGGATGTATTAATTATCATAAATTTGTCTTTCAGTATTGATTGGCAATTATACTATGCACAAATATAGCAGATCAGCACTGTGTATAGAACAAGGGAGACTGAACAACTAAAAAACTAATATCTTTGCGGAGTTCAGTTAGTATTTTGGGTTACTTTATAATTTTAATCAGTTTCAGAAGAACAAGGGCTGTCTGGTATTCTTTCCCTTCCTCATGACGTACCTGTTTATAAAACTCACATAATGCACAGTCGTCATACTTTTTAGCGAACGTGCCCTGGACTGTGCCTTCGCAAAAGGTGCCTGCAACAATCCAGCAGGCCCTTCCGGCATTCTTTCCGCCATGGACCCCCTGGAGTTTTTCATCCGTTGAAGCAGGGCAAACACCAAATTCTTCAACATTGGCCCCTCCTGGCTCCCTTCCGCACTTCATCACTTCCCAACAGTTTTTTTTCTGCACTGAAACTCCTTCTACTACATATATTATAAAGAAAAACAAAGGGGATATGCTGTTTTTTCTGTTTTCCTCAACTCCCATAACATTTCGACCTATCGCTCATATTTGCCAATGGT
The DNA here is from genome assembly GCA_001803645.1 of Nitrospirae bacterium GWC2_42_7. Lineage (GTDB taxonomy): Bacteria > Nitrospirota > Thermodesulfovibrionia > Thermodesulfovibrionales > UBA6898 > GWC2-42-7. The sequence continues at coordinate 13,225 of MHDW01000231.1, forward strand.
GTAATGACCGCATCGCTGTGCTTGTCTTTTATCTCAATGGACAAGTCCTTTACTGTGTCTCCGGCACCCCGACGTGGCATCTGCCTTTCATCTTTCCTTCATTATTGTAGTTTATGATTAATACATGAAGGGATTTGTACTAATAACCAGGCAGTTCTTTTCAACGGCACTAATAGTGCTGGTTGGAACTCTGGTCTTGGGATTTTACGGGTATTCAAAATATGGGAGGTCGTCAATGGCTGGAGAATATATAGGCTCGGTGCTTCATGAAGAGAAACCTCAGATAGATAAGTTGGTGCCGGAGCGGATCGAGACAGCGACTTTTGCACTTGGCTGATTCTGGGGACCTGACTCCCGGTTCGGGAGTATCCCAGGAGTAATAAGGACAAGAGTAGGCTATGCAGGAGGGACAACTAAGTTCCCTTCATATAGAAACCTCGGCAACCATACTGAGGCATTAGAGATTGATTATGATCCGGTTGTCATATCATTCCGACAACTCCTTGACATCTTCTGGGGAAGCCACATCCCTACCGCGCGCTCATGGTCGAGCCAGTACAAGGCCGCGGTCTTCTATCACAACGAAGAGCAAAAGAAGCTCGCTCTTGAGTCAATAGAAAAAGAGACTGAAAAGAGAAAGGCCGCCATCCTGACCGAGATCCTGCCCTTCAGAGGCTTTTACCTCGCAGAGGACTATCATCAGAAGTACCGCCTCCGGCAAGACATGGAATTCTTCGGAGAATTTGAACACATATATCCGTCAATGAGGAATTTTATCAGCTCAACCGCTGTCGCCAGGATGAACGGATATCTAGGCGGATACGGAAAACTGGATGATCTCAGGTTGGAAGTCGACAGCTATGGTTTGTCAGAAAAGGCGAAAAAGAGGCTCATCGGCATTGTATCAGGAACTAATGCGAATGGAGCAACCTGTCCTTTGTGATGCTGCTTGATAACTCTATGCCGGCTCAATAACACCTTTAAAGAAACCGCACCCCTTTCCCCTTGATACATGATAGGATAATTGCAGAAATTAACTCTTTGCATTTATGCGGTTTCTTATTCCATAATGAAAAACAGCAAAATGCAAAATGGGTTTATTACAGTGAAAGTGGATCATATGCATAAGATCAGATATCTTGTTAAAGATTTACTGTTCGTGGTAACCTTTGCGATCCTTTTTTCTGTTGCGTCTGCTTCAGCTGTTGAAAAGTCCCGGCAGGGCGAAGACATCCTGCTCAGTACCTATCACAGAATCGAGGACAAAATCGGGAAAAGCAACTTCGACCCCCCTCTATTGCTCGAGTCTCTTGAGCAGAACAACAACGTGCATGTAGATGTCTACGGGATCTTCGAATATCCCTTCAGCAGTATTGTCAGCGCTCTCGAGGTTCCGGCAAACTGGTGTGATATCGTATTTCTTCATCTTAATACCAAGGCATGCACCTACAGAGAACTACAGGGTGACTGGCAGTTGACTTTCTATCTCGGCCGTAAATTCTATCAACCACCGGAGGATACGCGCCAGATCATTTACCATTTTCAGAATGTTGTTCAACAACAGGGGTATCTGGATATCATTCTGAATTCTGATGAAGGCCCTTTTGGCACAAAGGACCATAGGATAAGGTTCGAGGCTCTGCCCCTTGATGGGAAAAGGTCTTTTGTCCACATCAGTTATGAATACATAGATAGTGCAGCTCTTCGCCTTGCGGGAAAACTTTATTTTGCGACACTCGGTTCAGACAAGGTAGGGTTCACAGTAGCCGGAAAAGACAGCAACAACAACCCGGTCTATATCAGCGGGCCTCGCGGTGCGA
>MHDW01000232.1:0-1332 GCA_001803645.1 Nitrospirae bacterium GWC2_42_7
AATTCAATTCGCTCGGGATAAAACTGGCATTAAAGGCCGGTGTGCCGGTATTGCCGATAGCGGTAAAGACAGACGCCTGGGGCGTTGGAAAGATCAGGAAAGACTTCGGGCCTATTGATCCGCGCAAGAAAGTCTATTTTGCCTTTGGCGAGCATATGAAGATACAGGCGCGCGGGACAGAGGAGCACCAAAAGATAATAGGCTTTATAAAAGAAAAACTGGAGGAATGGGGACGGGAAGAAATTAGTTGACCCCCGATATGTTGTACTATCTAAAACAACTTGTGAAGTGTTAAATTATACACATAATGGCTGAGAAAATCCTTGTTGTAGATGATGAACTGCTTATATTGAGTGTTATTGAAAAGGCGCTTTCAAAGGAGGGCTATAAAATAATAAAAGCCCGGAATATGGAGGAGTTTATCATATCTCTGAGACAGGCTCCTTTTAATATGCTGATAACAGATGTGTATATGGATTGGAACACAGCAGATGGGATTATCTCTGAGGTCAAAGAAGTTTCCCCTTCTATTAAAGTGCTTTGTATGAGCGGATCAGCAGATAAAAGCAAAAAATATCCTTTTATCGAAAAACCATTCAAAATAAGCGATCTAAGGAAAAAAGTCAGGGATATTCTTGATGAGCTTTCCTGAGCTTGATACATATTTATTCCTGTTCATAAACAAAAACCTTCAGAATAGTTTTTTTGATCTGATAATGCCTTTTATCACAAACAATGTTGAGTTAGCTTTCCTTCCTTTTATACTATGGGCCTTGATCAAGGACAGGAAAAAGCTTATTCTTCCTCTTGTTCTTTCAGTTGTATCCATCGCACTTGCAGACGGAAGCGGGCATGTGCTGAAAGATCTGATAGAAAGAATAAGGCCGTGCAGAGTCATAGAGGATGTTAATCTCCTTTCGGGCTGTGGTAAATCCTTTTCTATGCCGTCTAATCATGCTTCTAACGCCTTTGGATTTGCCCTGGTTTTCTGGTTTTTCAGAAAAGACATGATCAGATATATCCTTGTCTTTATTGCTTCAGCAGTAGGATTTTCAAGGGTATATGTAGGTGTGCATTATCCTTTTGATGTAGCAGCAGGCGCTTTGCTGGGCACGGTCTCGGCTTATTCCGCGATCCTTCTTTACAGGTGGGCAGTCAGGATATATGAAAAGAAATTGTACGAGCAGGCTATGTATTTTGTTCTTCTGCTGGTCAGTCTTTTCCGTGTATATTTTATTCTGACAGGCCCGTTTGATCTTGGCCCGGACGAAGCACATTACTGGGAATGGTCGAGACATCCTGACCTCAGCTATTATTCAAAGGGACCTGTTA
>MHDW01000232.1:1342-2822 GCA_001803645.1 Nitrospirae bacterium GWC2_42_7
CGGGATCAGGATATTAGCTGTGTTGTTTTCCGCTTTAAGCAGTATCGTGCTTTACAGGCTGGGAAAAGAGCTTTATGATGAAAAGACCGGATTTGCATCAGCCCTTTTGATCCAGATCGTTCCCCTGTTCTCTGTGTTCGGTGTTCTGTTGACCATAGATTCTCCGTTCATATTTTTCTGGATACTCTCGCTTTGGCTGTTTTATAAGGCAGAAATAGGAAGTGCAGAGCAGAAGAGCAGCAGAACAGCAGGGGAAAAACAGTTTCTTGCCCGTTGGTTATTACTTGGTCTTTCTGTTGGAGTCGGGTTACTTACAAAGTATACAATGGCATTTTTTTATCTGAGCGCTTTCCTTTATTTGATATTCAGAAGAAATGAGGAATATCAAATAAATATAAAAGCTAAAGCACTACTGGGCTGCTGTACTGCTGCTCTTGTTAGTTTTTTTGTCTTCAGTCCTGTGATCATATGGAATTACATGAATGACTGGGTAACTTTTAAGCATACTGCAGGGCAGGCGAATATTGCAGAAGGGGCCATCATATCATTAAAGGATCTTTTTGAATTTACAGGTTCACAACTCGGGGTTGTGACGCCCATTCTTTTTGTTATGATCTTTATCGCCTTATGGAAATTAAGAAAAGACAGGGAAGGTGCTTTTCTCTTTTGGTTCGCAATGCCGGTTGTTGTTTTTTTTATGTTGAAGAGCCTTCAGGGCAAGGTGCAGGCTAACTGGGCCATGACAGGATATCTGTCCGGTTTTATCGCCTTTGCTGCTTATTACATCAGAAATATCGAACTATCTAAAAAGATAGTAAGGATATTTATATGCTCAGCAGTTCTGCTGGCTCTTATTGTTACTGTTTTAACATATTCCCTCCCTGCGCTTGATCTTCCTGAGAAGAAAGATCCGTCTGCAAGGCTCATTGGATGGAAGGCATTGGGCAAGGAGGCTGACAGGGTCTACGATGAGATGCTGCCGGAAGGCCCTTTGTTCGTATTTTCGGACAGATATCAGATATCCAGTGAACTTGCATTTTATATGAAGGAACATCCTGCAACCTATTGCATAAATCTAGGCAGGAGAATGAACCAGTATGATCTCTGGCCGGGATTCGAAGGTCTTATCGGGTACAATGCTATTTTTGTCAGGGACGGGAAAAAGATCAAAAAAGATGTTGAAGAAGCTTTTGAAAAATGTGAGGCTGAACCTGTCCCTGTAAGCAAGAAGAACAATAAAGTAGTGAAATTTACAATATTTAAGTGTTATGATTTCAAAGGAATTAAAATCAAAACACCGGAGAGTTTTTAATGACAGTATCTGTCGTAATACCTCTTTATAATGAGGAAGAGAATGTTCAGGAATTGCACGGCAATCTAAAGGCTGTGCTTGAGAAGAACAGTCTGGAATATGAGATCCTCTATGTGGATGACGGAAGCTCTGACCGCACGCTTGAACTTCTTCAGCAGATACAGTCAA
>MHDW01000232.1:2839-20290 GCA_001803645.1 Nitrospirae bacterium GWC2_42_7
CAGGTTTTGATTATTCGCGGGGCGATGTGATAATCACGATGGACGGCGACCTTCAGAACGACCCTGAGGATATTCCTAAAATGCTTGAAGCAATAAAGAACTGTGATCTTGTCAGTGGATGGAGGAAAAAGAGAAAAGACCCTTTTCTTTCACGGAGACTTCCTTCGATAATGGCAAATTGGCTTATAAGCAAAGTAACAGGCGTCAATCTCCATGATTACGGATGTTCGCTTAAGGCATATAGGAGAGAGGTAGTAAAGAACCTGAAGCTCTATGGAGAGATGCACAGGTTCATCCCTGCTGTTGCAAGCTGGTATGGTGTGAGAATTGCCGAGGTCGAGACAACACACCACCCAAGGAAAAGAGGAAAATCAAAATACGGCATTTCAAGAACAATGAAGGTTGTGCTTGACCTTATCACAGTAAAATTCCTGCAGAGTTTTTCAACAAAACCCCTGCAGTTCTTCGGCCCTATCGGCCTCCTGAGCGGTCTGCTCGGATTTTTGATCTCTTTGTACTTGAGCCTTGAGAAGTTTTTGACAGGAACGGATATAGGAGGGAGGCCCCTTCTTCTGCTTGGAGCACTCCTGATAATTGTTGGAATCCAATTCATAGGAATGGGATTGTTAGGGGAAATGATGGTGCGTGTTTACCATGAAACACAGAAAAAACCTATTTACGTAATAAAGAAAGTAATCGGCCCTGAAAACAAATAAAGCAATAATTTTCATATTGAAGTTAGCCGTAAGTTCCTTAGCCCTTTATCTGGTATTTTCGAAAACAGACGAAGGCCGGATATTTGCTATCATAAAGAGCATAGGTGGTTTTTACTTTTTCTCGGCATTTCTTCTCTATATCATCGCCCAGCTTGTATCTTCTTTCAGATGGAAGCTACTCCTGCCGGAAAAATTCACAATAAAAAAGCTTTTTTCGATATATATGATCGGCTCTTTTTTCGGGAGTTTTCTGCCAGGAATAATCGGTGGAGATGCTGTGCGTGCTTACTACCTGAATAAAAAGGCAAAGAAGATGAGTCTTACTCTTGCATCAATCTTCATGGACAGGTATCTCGGTTATGTCAGCCTGATGATAATCGGGATCCTGGCATCACCTTTTGCCATGAGCTATTTTGGAGATTCTCCTTACAAGTGGGCCATGCCTTTTATTTTTGCGGCTTTTATTGTCGTGAGCATTCTCTTTTTCGGGCTCCAGATCGGGAAGAGATTTAAGGGTATATCCGAGTTTTATGAATACTTTGCTGCTCTGAAAACACAAAAGGCTATAATCGTAAAGGCTGTGTTTATATCCTTCCTCGTCCAGTTTTTAAATTTTTCGATCGTCGCTGTACTGGCTGCCGGAATGGGAGCAGATATCCCTTTGCTCCTGCTCTTTGTTTTTCTGCCGATCATTATAACGATCACAACAGTGCCAATATCCATATCAGGGCTCGGCGTCAGGGAAGGGGCTTTTGTACTTCTCCTCGGACTGATCAAGGTAAGTCCTGAAATTGCAACATCCCTTTCACTCGCATATTTCTTCTCGATCTTTCTTGGCAGCCTGCCTGGACTGGGAATATATTTCGCACTCACAAAAAAAGAAGAAAGTCCCAAAAACTGATCGAGATGGGCATTAAAGACGAAAACAAACATCTGGAAGATACTGACCGCAGGTATGTCTGGCATCCTTTTACACAGATGAAGGACTGGGAAAAAGAGCCCCCTGTAATAATTGCTGAAGCGAGAGACTGTTTTTTAAGGGATATTTACGGAAAATGGTATATTGACGGAGTTTCGTCATTGTGGGTGAATATCCATGGACACAGAAAAAAAGAGATCGATGATGCCATGAAGGCACAGATCGATAAAGTTTCCCACTGCACAATGCTCGGACTGAGCAATGAGCCGGCGATAAAATTAGCTGAAAGACTGATAAAATTGGTACAGAAAAATCTATCCCCTTATCCCCTGCCTGCCGGCCAGAAAGGTTCTTCCGCCAGAGGAGAGGGTTGTATTATTTCCCCTCCCTTGAGGGCCTATGGCTCGGAGCCAACGGCTCATAGAGGAGGGGATAAAGGGGAGGGTGACTCCTCACTCCTCACTCCTTACCCCTTACTCTCCAGGGTTTTCTACTCAGACAACGGCTCAACTGCTGTTGAGGTTGCCCTGAAGATGGCGTTCCAGTACTGGAAGCACAAGGGTGTTGAGGGTAGAAAGAGTTTTGCTGCGCTCAGTAATGCCTATCATGGAGATACGCTGGGAGCTGTCAGTGTAGGAGGCATCGATATTTTTCATAAGACCTTTGAACCTCTTCTGTTTAAAACTTTTAAAGCCCCTTCTCCTTACTGCTACAGGTGCGAGCTCGGGCTTTCTCCTGAAAACTGCAGAATGGCCTGTCTTAAAGAACTTGAAGATATATTAAGAGACCATAATAATGAGATCGCAGCCCTGATCATAGAGCCGATCGTTCAGGCAGCAGGAGGAATGATAGTCTCACCTAAGGGCTATCTGAAGGGCGTGCGGGACTTATGCACAAAATATAATGTCCTTATGATCGCTGATGAAGTTGCAACCGGATTCGGCAGGACAGGAAAAATGTTCGCCTGTGAGAATGAGAACATATCTCCGGATATAATGTGTCTGTCAAAAGGCATAACAAACGGTTATATGCCTCTTGCAGTGACCATTGCTTCTGAAGAAATATACTCTGCCTTTCTCGGAGAATTCAAAGAGCTAAAAACTTTTTTCCATGGCCATTCATACACAGGCAATCCGCTTGCGTGTGCTGCAGCGCTTGCATGTCTTGATATATTCGAGAAAGAAGAGACGCTCAAGAATGTTCAGCCCAAGATCGGTTTGCTCGAAAAATGGCTTGGAGAATTGTCCGGTCTGTCTAATGTCGGCGATGTAAGGAACAGCGGACTGATGGCAGGCATAGAGCTTGTTAAGGACAAAAAAACAAAAGAGCCATATCCGTGGGAAGACAAGAAGGGATGGCAGGTTGCGTATTATGCCGGAGATAAGGGTGTGTTCATCAGGCCGCTTGGGAATGTTATTGTGATAATGCCGCCTTTAAGCATCAGCATGGAAAACCTTCAGCAGATGCTTAAGGTTATAAGAGATGCGATAATGAATGTGACTTAACAATTTGGAATATTTAGGTTCTTTAGAAAAAATGAACAAAATGAAGAATTGGATTCCTGCCTTCGCAGGAATGACGGAGCTTCCGACAATAAAAGTGTCATTCCCGCTTGTCGGGAATCTTTCTTAAGAAGGATTGCAGACCTGCCTACCGGCAGGCAGGCAAGCCCAATGACAAACACAAACAATGTGAATAAGAAATGGAGAGAATTTGTATATTTATTTAAACAATAAGCTGGTGGCTGAACCTGAGGCAGTGGTGTCTGTATATGACCATGGCTTCCTTTACGGTGATGGCATTTATGAGACAATGCGTGCATATAAAGGGACTGTTTTTATGTCAGAGAGGCATATTGAGAGACTCGGACGCTCTGCATCTCTCTTGAAACTAAAGATCCCTGACAAAAAAAATATTATGCATTCTGTTCATAAAACACTTGATGCGAATAAGCTCTCCGAAGCTTATATCAGGATCACTGTATCAAGAGGCAAGGGGCCTGTAGGCCTTGATCCTGCTTTATGCAAAGAACCCTCTTTTGTTGTGTTTGCCGAAAAGTTCAGGGAATATCCTGCAGCATATTACAGGGACGGCGTAAGATTGATCATCGCAAAAACAAGAAGGAATTTTATCGGTGCTCTTGATCCGAGGATCAAATCCCTCAACTTCCTTAATAATATAATTGCCAAGATGGAGGCAAAGGAGCGAGGCGCATATGAAGCAGTCATGCTGAACCCGCAGGGATTTATTGCAGAGGGGACAATAAGCAATATTTTTTTTGTAAAGGACGAGATGCTTTGTACTCCTTCGGTTGAAGCAGGCATACTCGACGGAATTACAAGGGAGATAGTTATTGATCTTGCGAAGAAGAACGGGCTAAGGGTGAGGGAAGGTTTATTTAGTCAGGAAGATATCTTCAAAGCTACTGAGGTCTTTTTCACTAATACCACTTCAGAGGTTATGCCTGTTTCAATGGTAGAAGACAGAACATATGAAATAGGGAAGATCACCCAAAGACTGCGTAGATTATACAAGGAAGAAGTTAAGAGATATCTTAAAAAGACAGCAGACAGTAAATAAAGTCTCTTTATAATTAAACCACCCCCTAACCCATATTATTCATATCAGTCGTGTATTTCTCAAATACGGCTAAAAAATTCTTGAAATCCTCAGGTTGTAAGGGATTTATAATCTCCGTTTTCCTAACAGTGTGTCTTTGTCTGTAACTTTAGATCATGTACATTCAAGTATTTTTTCCCGCATCTGAGAAATTCGTGAATTATGAGAGCTAAGAGAGTTTCTTTCTTGCAGAGGTAGAGAAGACTTAGGAAAGTCCACTCCCTGGAGGGGCCTGCCTGCCGGTAGGCAGGTGCAGGGGTGGGTTGGATTTTTGTATTGATGACTAACAGTGAGAGTTAATAAGCAGAGTCTAAGTAGCAGCCTATTCCGGTATTTTCATGAAGAATCGGACAGCGAGCGCTCCAAAAATAAGGGGTATTATCCATGCCGAGATGACAGGGTGAATAATGCCTGAGTATCCGAGAGAGAGCATGAAGGTGTATCCGAACCAATAAACAAGACTAATCAGAAGCCCAAGTCCGGCGCTGAAAAGGCCGCCGCCCAGCCTGCGGCCTGAAGATAAAGATATTCCGATCAGCATCATGAATATATTTATCACCGGGAACGAGATCTTTGAGTTCAGGTCAACGATAAGTTTCAGATTATTGAACCCTGCGTTTTTGAGCCTCTGTATATATCTGTAAAGTTCGTTTATTCCCATCTCATCAGGTTTTTTAATATCTTCGGCGAAAATATCAGGTGACTCGAGTCCTGAATAGTCCATGGTCTTTATTTTATCTATCCTGCCGGTTTCTATTTCATATCGGGTTATGTTCTCTAAGGTCCAGGTGTTTCCGTTCCAGGAAGCTTTCTCAGCTGTGATCTTTTCTTTCAAAAAATCTTTTCCGAAAATGAATATTTCAATGCCCTTTGCCAGCTTTTTTTCAACAATGTAGAGGTCTATTTTCACGGGGGAGCCATCCTTGCTTTTAAGCCAAAGAGCATCGTCGCTAAAAGAAGAACTTCTTTTTTTGTTCTCAAGTGTATTTCTGATGTCCGCGGTCCTTTTTGAAAAATCAGGGACTACTATCTCGCCTGCGATGAAAGCAAGTATGCTCAGCAGAAAACCTGTGATCACAAAAGGCAGGTATAGTTTTCTTAATCTCCCCCCTGCTGTTTTTATGGCTGTGATCTCACCTCTGCGAAAGGCCTGGCTGAATGTGAAAAGACTGCAGATAAGAACAGACATAGGAAGAAGATAAATAAAGAATTTAGGCAGATTAAAAAATGTATAAAGCACAAGTGTAGCAGCTGAAGGTCTGCCGGGCATAAAATCATCCATCTTGTTTATGAGGTCAAGAAGGCTGAATATTACAGAGAGGCCTATAGAAATAAGCAGCAGGATCTTGATAAAGTCTTTCATGTAAAGGCGCTGGACTATGAACATTTTATCTTGAGCTCTCTTTTCTGAACAATAGAAATGCAAGTACCCCGAGTATTGCTGTAGGTATCCATGAGCCTATATAATGAGGCATTTTGCCTGTCATTACAAGGTTCTCAGAATATATCAAAGCCATATAGTAGAAAGTAAAAATAAGCAGGCCGAGTGCCAGGCCTCCGAGCCTTCCTGATTTGCCTGATAACAAAGAAAACGGAGTTCCAAGAAAGATCAGAACAAGACATATAAAAGGAAGAGAAAAGCGGCGGTGAAGCTCAAGATAAAAAGAGGTCTTCTTCTTGTATGTGTCAGCTTCTGATGCTTTCCGTGCAAGCTCTGAGGGGGTGAACTCCGCTTTTTTGGCAGAAGGAGATTCATTGCCGAGACTGAGAGTCATTTTGTACCTGTCAAAGAATAGTTCAGTGGTATTGGAACCTTTTGTCAGATTTATATACCCGTCGGTCAAAAGTAGGCCGATCTTTAATTCATCCTGAACATATATTCGGCCTTCTTTTGCCATTAACACCCTTGGTTCTCCTTTTTTCCTGTTGTCATGGATAAATATTTTCTCTAAAGTGTCCGAGGACTTTTTGCCTTTGACGATTATTACTATATCCTTGAATGATGTATTGAACGTCCCTTCTTCTATGGAGAGAGCTGACCGTTCGGCTATGATCGCTGTTATCTCTTCCCTGAGTTTTATACTGCTTTTTGGGCCGAGGTAAAAACTGACAGTTAAGGCTACGACGAAACATGTCAGTCCGAGGACCATCGCAGGCAGCGAAATCCCCTTGAAGTTCATGCCGCATACCTTAAGAATAACGATCTCATTATCCATATTCATACGTCCGTATATCAGAAGTATGGAGAGGAGAAGTGACATAGGTATGGTCAGCAGGAGGAGCTGTGGCTGCAGATAAAGGATGATCTTTATCATGTCGAGAACTGATGCGCCGACCCCTGAGAGGACCCTGCTTAACCTCAGCAGTTTTTCCATCATCAAAATAGAATTCAGAAATGTGAGGGTCAGAACGAAAGTGATGAAAAGTTCTTTAAGAACAGACTTGTGTATTATTTTAAGCATGGATTTCATTTTAACATAAATGCCGGAATAGTTAGCAGACAGGAATGCTTTCTAAAAAAATGTATTCATGAACTTCTGTCTTTATCATCAGGCTGGACAGCTGACCTCGGAATGTTTTTTGAGATTATCTCATTGAAACAGGACCCATTGCGTATATTGTCATATGTCTTTGATGTCCTTATATAGTTCCAGTTATTGTAACCTTTATCAATAGCCAGTTTTAACCACTTGCAGGCATCCTTTTCATTCTTTTTAAGAGCGCACAATTCAGCCATGCTGTTTAAAGCATATATGTTGTTTTGATTTAGTTCGAGGGACCTTTTAATGTCAGCTTCAGCCTCTTCCAGCCTGCCCATTAAAAGCAGTGTGAAGCCTCTGTTGTTATATGGCATACCGTTTTTTGGATTAAGTTGTATCGTCATCTCATAGTCAGCGAGAGCAAGTTCATGCTGGTCTTTTTTCTGGTATGCTATGCCCCTGTTGTTATAAGCCAGGAAATATGTTGGGTTCAGTTCTATAGCCTTGCTGTAATCTGCGATTGCAAGGTCAAGGCGCCCTTTTTTGTAATAAGCATTGCCCCTGTCCTTGTATGCAGTGTGATCTTTTGGGTTTATCTCTATCGCTTTTGTGAATTTGGCAATATCAAAATCATATTTCCATGTCTTTGGCATATTACACCATACTACCAGAACAGCAGAGCAGCAGCGCAGCAGGGGAATAACGCCCCCGCCTTCGGCACCCCCTCTTAAGATAAGAGGGGGAAGGGGGAGTTATGATCCAGGAGAGGGGAGAGGGGAGATTTTCTGAATAATATCTGTTCAATAATGAGGCCTTTATTAAAGAGTTTTTTGAAAGTTCCAAAGCAATTTTCCTCAGCTTTTCCTCAGACTATAAGATTCTTATATTCGGCCATGTTAAAACTATACCATACAGTTGCTAAGCTGTTCTACTGCTTAGACCAGCTTGCAATCAAGATGGCGCTAAAACCACCACCCCTTGCCCCTCTCCTGAGATTCTTACCACCCCGGCCTTCGGCCACCCCTGCCTACCGGCAGGCAGGCCTCCTAAAATAGGCGGGGAGCTTGGGAGATGAGGGAGCTTTTGATTATTAACTCCCCTCCTTGGTTAAGGAGGGGTGGCCGAAGGCCGGGGTGGTTTGTCCTGAATGTTTAAGGAGAGGATTAAGGGGTGGTAATAAGGCGTCAGATTGAAAGCTACTTGGAATTTAATGTTCTACTGCTCTACTGCGCGAATGCTCTGTTGCGTTACTTATACACTCTGTTGCATAATAGACACGGAAGTTATACAGCCAAAATACAGAAACCCCTTGTTTTTCAAACAATTATCTCTGGCATTCTATTTGCTAATAATTATTGAAAAATGAAATTTTTACTTGACAAAAAGAGACTTGGGATGATTAAATGTAGCAACATCTTTCAAAAGGTTTTCCGTATATTATGTGTGGTTTGGGAAACTTTAATTAGAAGGGGAGGTGATTGTATAGGAAATAACAATATGAGTCATTTGTAAAAGGAGTAAAATCCGCCTTTGGCGGACAGAATACTGAACTACCTTAAGGAGGTAGGAAGTGAAAAAAATATTATTAATTGTTTTAGCATCAATTATGGTGCTTGGGTTTGCAGCAAGCGCATTTGCTATCCATGCTGAGATCCCTTCTGAGACTCAGGCTGTTGTGGCAAAAGGCGGCACCCAGATCACCCTCGGCGGTGAGCTGAGAGTCAGGGGCTGGTATACTGATAATGTTGGTACAGCAGCAATCTCTGATGTTACAACAACAACCCGGTGGAATGATGTTGATAATGACGGTACTATTGATCCAGATGAAGCAGGAACTGCTGTAACATCAACATCAACTTTCGCATTACCTACAATGTATCTTCCTTCAAACCAGAGTGTTGTATCTAAAGACACATATACATCCAGAATAGATACTAATGATCTTTCTGAGCATGGAATTACCCTCGTTAGATCTAATGTGAGGACAGAAAGCAATTCAGATGCATGGTATGATGCAAGGGTCAGGCTTACACTCAATGCACAGGTAACCCCTAACACAACCGGTTATGTTGCTCTTGAATCAAATTCAGGAACAACAGTATCTGATACATACACTTGGGGTACACTCAACAACAAACAGTCAGATCTGACGATCCTTGAAGCATGGATACTACATACAGGCTCAGGCCTCCTGGGTATTCCTGCAGGTATCAAGGTTGGACATATGCCTCTTTCACTTGGCGAGAAGCAGTTCCTTGATCTCACCAAGTTCGGCACAGATGCTATCGTTGTTTTTGCAGACCCTATAAAGGGAATGCATGTTGGTTTATTAACAGCAAAGACAGTTGAAGGTTCAACCAACCTGAATGATGATATCGATGCATATGTTGCTCTTATGACCTATAAGATCAATGACAAGAACACCATAGGTGCTAACTACACCTTAATTAAGGGTGACAATCTTGTAGCATTGGTTTCAAATCCTGCTCTTGGCATCACAAGCCTTGATGGTTATTCTCTTAAACTGCATAACTTCCAGGCACATGCAAAAGGTCAGGTCGGACCAGTTTCCTACAGGGGAGAAGTTGACTATCAGCTCGGCAGAGTTGAAGGCGCTGGCTCAGTCACTGATGTCGAGGCTTTAGCAGTTTTTGCAGAACTCGGAGTAAAGGTTGATCCTGTTTCAATTTTTGCAAGGTACGGATATGGCAGCGGCGACAAAGGAACTGAGAGCAAGATAGAGGAATTCCAGACAGTACTTGGAAGGGATATACATTCATCCTTTATCTATGAGTATATCGTTGACGGTGCAGCCTCAAGCCAGCTGATTCCATCAGGCTCAACAACTTCTTTCAGAAGCAGGGGACTTGCCAATACATCAATGTTTAATCTTGGCGCATCAGTAGCCCCTACAAAAGACCTTACAGTAACACTTGATGGTTATTATTTAAGGGCCAATGCAGCTTATAAGGGACAGAAAAATGTACTGTCTTCCTGGTCCGGCACTGCAAACAATACTTCACATAGTCTCGGTTATGAAGTTGACCTCAAACTCTCATACAAGATCGATAAGAACCTCACATACGGTGTGATTGCAGGTGTTTTCAAACCAGGCAGCTATTATAGGGAGACCTATGATATGGGCGAAATGGGTATAAAGGCAACAACAGTGAAAGCAGCAATGCATTCACTCACACTTAGCTTCTAAAAACCTCCCCCCTTCTTTTCCCCCCTTAAACAAAGGGGGGATGGGGGGATTTAAAGCGTGATGTGTAAATTAAAAGGCGGGTCTGCACGACCCGCCTTTTTTTTGTTTAAAGCAGAGAACAAGAGTAAAAGATTTTTATTTTTAAGAGAAAGTAGGGTATATTAAACAGTCATGAGTTTAGAGAATATCATAGAGGATTTTAAAGGCAGGAATATCCTTGTGCTTGGAGATATAATCCTTGACCATTACATATGGGGCAAGGTTACCAGGATATCTCCTGAAGCGCCTGTTCCGGTGGTAGACGTTACGAGAGAGAGCTTTATGCTCGGCGGGGCTGCAAACGTTGCTCACAATATTGTATCGCTCGGAGCAAAGGCGACTGTTATCGGCATGAACGGCAGGGATGTTGCCGGAGAAGTACTTGTCAAGATGCTCGGTCAAAAAGGAGTGAATTGTGAGGGAATATTCATTTCAGACAGGCCGACTACCGTAAAAACAAGGGTGATTGCAAATAACCAGCAGGTGGTCAGGTTTGACAGGGAAAACAGGCAATACATTGACAATAAGATGATAGAAAGGATAATGAAATATTTAAATTCTGTTATTTCAAAACATGACGCCATAATAATTTCGGATTATGAAAAAGGAATGGTGACCTCAGGGCTTATCAGAGGTATCCTGAATAATTCCAAGATAAAGAAAAAGGGAAAAGGCAGAAACGGGATGTTTGTTGCTGTTGACCCTAAGATCGGGCATTTTGATTTTTACAAAAGAGTATCTCTTATTACACCTAATGTCATGGAGGCATCAAACGGTTCTAAGGTCGAGATCAAGGATGAAAAAACTCTCCTTAAAGCAGGCAAAACATTAATGACAAAGCTTGGCTGTAAGGCTGTACTGATCACACGGGGGGAACAGGGCATGAGCCTCTTCGAAAAGAATAAGGTCACCCATATACCAACAGTTGCAAGAAAGGTCTATGATGTCACCGGTGCAGGTGATACGGTCATATCAGCTTTTACACTTGCACATGCATCAGGAGAGAGCATGGAAAATTCTGCTGTGATAGCTAATCATGCTGCAGGCATAGTCGTGGGAGAGGTCGGAACAGCTGTTGCCACTCCTGAGCAATTGTTTGAGTCATTTAAGAGTAAGGAGTGAGGCGTAAGGGGTAAGGGGTGAAAAGGACACACCATAATCTCATTGTTTGGCAAGAAGCCATAATTCTTGTAAAAGACATATATTGTATTACTAAAAACTTTCCAAAAGAAGAAACGTTTGGACTTACAAGTCAAATTCGTCGTGCTGCTGTTTCTGTCCCTTGCAATATAGCAGAAGGAGCAGCGCGGACCAGCAATAAAGAAATGTTACAATTTTTGTCTGTTGCAAGAGGTTTTTTGAGTGAATTAGAGACTCAGGTTATTATTTCAAAAGAATTGGGATATTTAAAAGAAAATACAGAACTTAAGCATAAGATTGACACTGTTTTTAGTCTGCTTGGAGGGCTTATTAATTCAATAAGGAAAAAAGTATAATGTCTGATACTCCTTACTCCTCACTCCTTACTCCTCACTCATCAATTAAGGCTGTTGCCTTATATTCCGGCGGCCTTGACAGCACACTTGCGATACTTGCAGTTCTGAAGCAGGGGATCGAAGTAAGGGCAGTGACCTTCCTGAATCATTTTGGCTGCGGGATAGAAGAGAAGTCTTCATGTTCAAAGGACCCTTTTTCTGCAGCTGTAAAATTCGGGTTTGATGTGAGGCTTTCACATCTATCGGAAAAATTCATAGAGATCGTGAAGAACCCGAAGTTCGGACATGGCAGAAACATGAACCCGTGCATGGACTGCAGGATCCTTATGCTTAGAGAGATCAAAGAATATATGAATATGACAGGCGCTGAATTTGTGATAACAGGTGAGGTCCTTGGCCAGAGGCCGATGAGCCAGAGGAGAGATGCACTCGACATCATAGACAGGGAATCAGGGCTGAAAGGATATATCTTGAGGCCTCTCAGCGCTAAACTGCTGAAGCCGACCATACCTGAAGAAAAGGGGATAATAAACAGAGAGCTTTTATATGCATTTGGCGGCCGTTCCAGAAAGCCTCAGATGTCTCTCGCAAGAGAATTCGGCCTTACGGATTATCCTGCACCCGCAGGTGGGTGCTTACTGACAGAGCCGAATTATTCTCACAGGCTTAAGGAACTTCTTGAGTATGACCAGAACCCGTCTGTTGAAGACCTGCTTTTGCTGAAACTCGGCAGGCATTTCAGGATGTCTTCTGAGTGCAAAGTTATTGTAGGCAGGAATGAGGATGAGAATAACTCTCTGTTTGCAATATCAGGCAATAAATGGACATATATGATAGCAGAGAACTGCGGAAGCCCTGTCACAGTTATCAGGGGGGAAGCCGGTGAAGAGATAATACATACTGCTGCAGCTATCTGCGCAAGATATTCTGATGCAGGAGCCCTCAACATTGTGGATGTAAGTATTTATAAGGGAGAAGACAGGTATCAACTGACCGTATCCCCGGCAAAAAAAGATATTATCGATAATTTCAGGATAGAATGGAAAAAGACAGTTATGAGCAGGCGGTAAAAGGCAGTAGCTTAAATAAGTTGACTTGATAACTAAAATTTGATATCTTTGAGGAAACAAAAATTATAATGGAGGAGTAATTATGTCAAAAAGAAAAACTTACAGTGTAGTTGTTGCAATTTTTTTGTCTCTTTTTATTTTTGCTGCACCGGGAAATGTTTTTTGTCAGGATGAAGTTGTCAGCGGGCCTTTTTCTCTGACCATTCTTGGCGGTGCCCAGAATGATTCTCTTTTTGGTGGTGTTGAGGGCCGTGTGGATTATCTGAACCCGGTGCTTAATGTTCATGTATCAGGATTTTATAACGGTCTTGATGCAAGCAGAGGAATGGGACGAATTGACAATCAGAGATACGGTGCCGGAGTTGCTGTCTCTCATACCTATCCGGGCAAGGCAAATGCTTTTCTGGGAACTGCGTTTGTGAATGAATTAGGCAGGAACCTTGCTCATGTATATGCAGGCGGAAAATACAAGATGACCGATAATCTCCTGTTAAGCGGAGCTTATGGAAAAGGCTTTGGTGGGGAGAGAGAATACGAAAAGGATGATACAGTAATTAATTACGAGGCATCTGACTGGCTGAAATTCGGGGTCGTATTTGTTCCGATGAATAATCTGAAGGCGAATTTTTATGTTTATGATAACTCACCTTTTGAAAAGAATATTTATGGATTAGAAGGTGAAGTGTCGTACAACCTGAATGATTCTGTTGCAGTAGGCGTAAGAGGCATGTCGGATCTTGCTTCAAAAAGTGAGTTGGACAAAAATTGGACAGCAGCAGCTTTTGTTACTTATTCCTTTGGCGGACAGAAAGGCAAACTGATAGATGTTGCACTCGAAAAGAATAATCCTATTGCATATCCAAGGGTGACGATATTTTCCAGAGATAATAGTTCTATCTCTATAGAACAGTGCTTGCAACAAGAGAGTTGCGATTGTTTATGCGGGTATTTTCCGGATTCATGGCAATGCTCTGAATATTGCTACCCGGAATAGTCATATTCTCTAAAGTAAAGTCTTTACAGTGCCTCCCGTTTTCATAACGGGAGGCATTTTTAATCAAAAAAATTCCTCGATGCTCTGCATCGGGGTTGATGTTCGCTGTCATTCCCGCAAGCAAAGCGCATCGGGAATCCTTCTTCGGAAAGATTCCGGACAAGCCGGAATGACAAATATTTGGGTTTAGATACCTCGAAGCTCTGCTTCGGGGTAGTTTATTTTGAAAAAACCGGATAATGTTTCTATATTATTAAAAGATAGTTGAGAGAGTTTTTATCTCAAAGCCTGACCGGAACCCCTTTTGATCTCAGATATTCTTTTGCCTCTCTGACAGAATATTCCCTGAAGTGGAAGATGGAAGCTGCAAGTGCTGCGTCTGCCTTGCCATTGACGAGCCCTTCATAGAGATGCTCCAGTGTGCCGGCACCGCCAGATGCAATTACAGGGATCGATACAGTCTCTGAGATGATACGGGTCAATTCAATATCATAACCGTCTTTTGTCCCATCCTTGTCCATGCTTGTTAGCATGAATTCGCCGGCCCCGAGTTCTTCCATTTTCTTCGCCCATTTAACAGCATTCATCAGCTTCATTTTCCTGCCGCCGTGAGTGGACAGAGCCCAAACAGTTTCTCCGTCCATCCCCCCCTTACCAAGGGGGCCTGCCTGTCCGGTAGGCAGGGGCGAAGGGGGGGTAGGCAGTTTAAGGATCACATCCTTCAATGAAGCATCGGAGAACCAGCCTTCGCCTGTAGCATCAGACATGTTATCCGAAACTCTCTTTGCATCAATCGCAACCACTATGCACTGGCTGCCGAATTTCTCTGCAGCGCGGCTTATAAAGTAAGGGTCTTTTACTGCGGTTGTGTTGATAGATACTTTGTCGCATCCTGCATTGAGAAGGTCTCTGATGTCCTCAAGGGTTTTTATCCCGCCTCCAACAGTTAGAGGCATAAAAACATCTTCAGCGGTCTTCCTGACTATATCCAGAATTGTCTTTCTTTTCTCATGAGAGGCTGTTATGTCAAGAAAAATGAGCTCATCTGCGCCCTGTTCGTCATAGAACCTTGCATTTTCAACAGGATCACCGGCATCGCGAAGATTAACAAAGCTTACGCCTTTTACCACGCGTCCGTCTTTTACATCAAGACAGGGAATAATACGTTTAGCAAGCATCGTTAAAAACCGTGAGGCGTGAGGTGTGAGGTGTGAGGTGTACGTAGTAAGGAGTCAGGTGAAGGGGGTTAGGGGTTAAAAATAAACACAGCAGAGTGAAAAGTGAATTTATTCTTACTTTTGTATAAAGTTTCTCACTCCTCACTCCTTACTCCTTACTCATTACTAACTTTATTGCTTCTTTCAGATCCAGTGAGCCGGAATAAATGGCCTTTCCGGTTATTGCTCCCCAAAGTTTTTTTATCTCCAGAAGGTTTTTTATATCTTCTAAGGTTGCGATGCCTCCGGAAGCAATAACCGGGATTCCAACTGAACTGACCATTTCCTGAAGGGCTGTAATGTTGGGGCCGGTGAGCATGCCGTCTCTCGAAATATCAGTATAGATAATGCCTGATACTCCGATGGTCTCGATCCTCTTTGCAAGCTCTTTTGCTTCGATGGAACTCACCTCTTCCCATCCTTTAACAGCAACTTTGCCGTCTTTTGCATCAATGCCGACAAGTATTTTGCCCGGGAACTTATTGCATACATCGAGAAGGAAAGCAGAATCCTCTACTGCAGATGTGCCGATAATAATACGATCTATACCTGCTGAGAGCAACTTGTCGACAGTAGCAATATTTCTTATTCCCCCTCCAACCTGTAATGTCATTTTTACTGCTTTCCTGATCTTCATTATTACATCAATATTTTTCTGGCTGCCTGTGAAGGCGCCGTCAAGGTCTACGACATGAAGCACTTTTGCGCCGCAGGCCTCCCATTTTCTGGCAGTTGCAGAAGGGTCATTGGAATAGATAGTAACAGAGTCTTTTTTCCCTTGCTGCAGTCTGACGCATAGTCCGTCTTTCAGATCTATTGCGGGAATAATCAGCATAAGGTTAATATAACACAATTAATAAAAAAGTAATGACTGTTGACCTGAAATCCGGAGAAAAAATGAACAGAAAATTCAGTTTTATAAGAAGATATTTATGCAGTTCGGTGCTTGGAGTTCTGATCTTCTTTCTAAGCCCCTTGACTGCAGGGTCTTTCAGTATTCCTGAAAAACTTGTTTATGACCTGACATGGACCGGGGTCAAGGCAGGGACTGCTACTCTTGAGATAAACAATGATAAGGATCTTTTAAAGATCATATCAACTGCCCGCTCTGCTGATTGGGTATCGGTTTTTTATACTGTTGAGGACAGGATAGAATCAAAGCTTTCCAGAACACGGACAACGTCCATTGTCGGGTTGCCTCAAAATTACAGGATAAAGACCAGAGAGGGCAGGCACAGGCGCGACAATGAAGTTATTTTTGATATAGAGAAGAGGAAAGCGTTTTTCATAAATCATATTGACGGGAAGAAAAAAAATGCAGATATCGAGGAAAATACATTTGACCCTCTGTCGTGCCTCTACTACGTAAGGACCCTGAAGATCGAGACAGGCAAGTCGGTATTTGTGAATATTTTTGACAGCAAGAAAATGTGGAATGTAGAGGTGCAGGTTCTAAGGAAGGAAAAAATAGAAACACCGCTCGGAAGCTTCGATACAGTCGTTATAAAGCCGCTTATGAAGTCAGAAGGTATCTTCAACAGAAAAGGCGATATGTATATCTGGCTTACTGATGACGAAAAACATGTCCCTGTTAAGATGCAGACAAAGGTAGCTGTAGGCTCTATAACCGCAACATTGGTCAGCGGCACTTACTGAAATTAATAGTTACTGCACCCCACGCCATGATATTTCATTCGTAACCATTCAGTTGTGTGTGGAATACATCCTTTTTATACCAAGATTAGCTTGTGGTAATCTCTGAATGTCTGCAAAATCGGGGAAAATCCAGTATTAGTGTAGTGAGTCAACGCTTCAGTTTCGTATTGCTTTTTGATGAGGCAATGGGTCTTCTTTCCTATAATTCTCTGTTTGTTTATACTATAAGTTATGAAAATGCTCAGAAAAATAATTCTGCTGACAAGGCCTTATTGGCGGAGGATCTTTGCGGCAATCATCCTCAGCTTTATCGTCTCCGGAATTGCCGGTGCCATAGCATGGCTGGCAAAGCCTGCAGTGGACAAGATCCTTGGTGAGAAGAGATACGAATACTTTGCATTTCTCCCGATCGGTGTATTTCTTCTGTATTCGCTGAAAGGGTTTGTAAGTTTTGCGCAGGCTTATTTGATGAAGTCTGCAGGAATGAAACTGGTAAGAGAGACGAGGAACAAACTTTATAACCACGTGCTTTATCTTCCTATATCATATTTCAGCAAAGAGTCTTCAGGCGTTATTATTTCGAGGATCATGAGCGATGCAAAGGAACTGAGCGCGCTGATTTCCACGAGCATGAAGGAGCTGATTATACAGGTGCCCACGGTCCTGATTCTCCTGGGGGTTGCTTTTTACCGGAGCTGGCAACTTACTGCTGTCAGCATGATCCTGCTGCCTTTCATAGGCTACAGCACAAGAAAATTCGGCAAAAGAGTCAGGAAGAAGACAAAGGAAGCACAGAAAAAAATAGCATCTCTCACCCACAAGATCGGGGAAGGTGTTCTTGGCAACAGGATCATAAAGGTATTCAACCGTGAAGAGATAATGACAAAGAAATTCAGCAGCCTGAACCAGAGGGTGTACCGGGAAAAGATGCGGGCGCTGAGGTTCAAAGAATTTGCAGCAGCATTTAATGACGTCTTTACGGGGATGGGCTTTGCTTTTGTCCTCTGGTATGGCGGCAGTCTCGTTATGAAAGGGAC
>MHDW01000233.1:0-2538 GCA_001803645.1 Nitrospirae bacterium GWC2_42_7
TTAGCCCTGACCTTAAGGCAGCCTAAAGGCCTGACCTTTGACGGACATTTACTCTGGACAGCGGATGAAGAAACCAGGAATATTTATGCTCTGAATCCTGAGAGCGGGCAGACTGTAAAAACTATTAAGATGGAAATTCCCGGGGACAAAGGGTTTAAATCCTTTGAAGGCATGGCCTGGGATGGCAAATATCTATGGACAGCCTTTTTTGCCGGGTTCTCAAGCACATACAATCGGATAGATCCTGAAACAGGCAGAATTATAAAAAGCATATTCGCTGACTGTAATCCCCGCGGGATAGCATCCGATGGCGTATATCTTTGGAGTATCTGTTATAACGGAGAGCATCTCCCTTCAAAGATCGACAAGAGAAAGATCCTCGATAAAGAGCATGAAATGCTCGGCTCCCGTGTTTTTATCAAGGATGTTGATGTTAAAGACCCCTCAGGACTCGCATATGACGGGCAGTATCTTTGGTATTCAGACAGGACAACAAAAAAGATATTCAAGATCTATCCTAATAAAACAGATGAGAAATAATGGAAGGAGGGAAATCCAATGCATGAATACATGAAAAAAATAATAATTGCTATATGCCTGACAGCTGTTTTAATGGCAGCAGGATGTGCCCAGAAATATGCTGTATTGATAAGCACCAATGAAGTAACCATGGATGATGTCAGCTATCACTCTGAGTGGTGGTATGACCTTATTCTGCAGTATAAAATGCTGACGGAAAATGGGTTTAAGGATGATAAGATCTATGTCCTGTATGGAAACGGGACTGATTTTTCGACCATATATCCTGATTATGATTCAACAGTCCAGTTCGGCCATGCAATTGCAGATATGGCAGTCAATAAAACCAACATCCAGAATGTATTCAATACAGTAAATGGAGCAATAAAAAGCAGCGACCATCTTTATGTGTGGTGGATGGGACATGGCGGAGGCTCAGGCCCAGGTTCCTGCAATCTATCCATGTCAATCAGCAACACAGGGGAATTTGTTTCTGATACAGAATTCACAGGCTATATCAACAGCGTTTTAAATTATAAAAAACGCTCGCTTGCTGTCATGACCTGTCATGCAGGAGGGATGATAGACAACCTGAATATTGCCGGCAATAAAACAGTTACGCTCACATCCTCGACATGCCCTCAGAGTTCATATTCAATTTCATCTACATGCAACAGCAGACCTCAGGCAGAGTTTAATTATACAATGCCTAATGCTCTGCGCCTTAAAAATCCGTGCGGTACAGCTGTCAGCTCAGACTATAACAGCAATGGATATGTTTCTTTGTCAGAAACTCATCAATACAATTCTGCAACTATGACAACATCAACGCCTCAGTCAGGTGATCCTGACAGCATATCCGCTACTACGCAGTTGAAAATGGTTGAACCTTAGAACTCAAAGAGAAATTGCTTTTTGATAGTTGAAGAACCCTGCGGCAGAGACCGCAGGGTTCTAATTTTTAGTCTGTCCAGAAACTCCACTTGTTCGTCATGCCCGAAGTTCTTAGTCGGGCATCCATCTTTGTATTCCCGCCCCTGCCTACCGGCAGGCAGGTTCGCTGGAATGGCCTTTTTTTTAGAATCTGTCAATTTATAAATATATCCTATTCAAGGTGAATAGACAATAGCACCTGTACCTTCATAGAAAGACCAGTAGAGGGCCTGTGCGTCTTTTTTATCCAAAACAATATCTATTGCGGTAAAAGGTTTCCTTAGCAAAGTATTCCAGAGTGTAAGTGCAGGCCGTGATATAAACCTTTTGGCTGAGTAGAAAAGATTAAAGATGCCTGAGAAAATTCCTTCTGTTTCAGGCCTCACAAATATTGATACGCCCTTGTCCATATATAACGTATATCTTGCAGGCATATCTCTCAACTCCAGTGCATCTATCGAAAAATCATCTGCTTCTTTTGTTTCGCCCGGTTTTATCTTGTCCCTTCCCGGCTTTATGAAAGTACTTTTCTTGAGCAATAAAAGCTGTTGGCCCGGAGGATTATCTCCCCATTGTTTTACACGCTTTATCTGCATTTCCCTCAATGAAATTCCCGCTGCTTTTATATGCACTATATTTTCCTTGAGGTTGAATATGAAATATACATCGGGTTTTGATGCCAGCTTGAATTCTGACTCGAGAAGCTGGTTCTCCCTGAAGAGAATTCCTTTGTTGTCGCAAAGAGCTTCTGTGCTCATCAGTAATATAATTAATAAAAAGATTATTCTTAGTCTCATAACTAAAAAATATAAAGCCTTGTGCCTATTCCTGAAGCCATATATACGGTTCTCAGGTCTTTGTCTCCAACTCTTATGCAGCCGTGTGTAACGTTTCTTCCTAGGAGTCTTGTATAAAGAGTCCCATGTATGAAGTATCCGTCACCAAAACCGAGTGCATAATCCCCGAGAACACCTGCTTCGATCCTGTCTTTGCTCTTCTTTGGAATACTTTCCCCTTCTTCAATAAAGGCCCAGTCAGGTTTTGTCCATACTGGCGAGGTTTTTTTTGATTCAACATGATGGATAC
>MHDW01000233.1:2600-6555 GCA_001803645.1 Nitrospirae bacterium GWC2_42_7
CCGCTTGATACTACTGCTTCATGTATTACCTTATTCCCTTGCCTGAGCGACAAAATATTCCTGCCTGTGTCAATCACAATATAAACTCCTTCAGGAGAAAGGCTTTTAATCCTGTATTTAAGCGCCAGATTTTTTTCCTTGAGTGATGCAAGGCTCTTTCTGTTTATCTGCTTGTCTGGCGCAATCGTATCTGCTCCCTGATTTTTTTTCATCCCAATATAATATCCGGAGATCTCAATGGCAGCAAAGATCATCCCTAAAAAAACGAGGTATCTGGTTAATTTCTTATTGCTGAAATTCATTCACTTCCCCCCGAGCGCTGATGATATGCTGTTCTCAAGATGAACTGCTCCAACAATTGTCACAGGAGTCCCTACCTTCACCATATTATAGATTTCATCCATTTGTCTGTTCTCCATGGAGATGCAGCCAAAGGTCATTGTGTCACTGCCTCCACCATGGATCTCTATTAATCCGCCTATGCCTGCCTTATTCGGAACAAGGCCTTTTTTCTTTGCCAGAATAAACTGCTTTCTGTCCTGATCACTCGGATAATTTATAAGCAAGGCCTTGTAGTAACGGCTTGCAGGAAGTTTCTTCGTGATTTTGTATTTTCCTTCTGGAGTTGCATTATCGCCTGCATGAATCTTGTCGAAAGAACCATTGCGTCCTATCCCAACAGAGTATTTTTTCATTAATTCTCCATCCCTATAAATTGATAATGTCCTCTTACTCTTGTTGACAACAATAACAATAATTCCCTTTTCCCTTGATTCAGCAACCGTATCTTCCGCCCACTTCTGCCACTTCTCTACCTGTGACCTGTCAGAATACCGGCCTATTATGGGGCTTAGTGAGTCTTCCGCCGATTTAAGATACATGGACAAATCGTCGATTTTTGCTTCAGCAGCAGCATACTCGCCCTTCTTATAACGCAGTTCCACCTCATTCAACAACAGATCAGCCTTCATCAGGTCTGCTCTCGCAAGCCTGCCTTCATTTATTTTGAGGGTGAATTTCTGGAGATTGCTGATTATTGTTTTAAAGGACGATATCTGTTCAGACAGACTATCTGCTTTCTTTGCCTTCTCTATTTCAACCTTGACGAGTATCTCATTGCCAAGGACTAAAATATCTTTGAATCTCTGAATGTATGGCTTATAATCCCTGAATAGTACAAACCTGTCTGCTTCTTTAGCTATATCGTCTTTTGCAGTCTTAAGGTCGGCTGTGTATTTGTTATATTCTACAGGCAGATACTCAGATACTCCGGCCCTCCAGAGGTTCCTGGCCTGATCATCTGCCATTTGAACCTCTGGAGGTATCTGCGCTGAGCCACAGCCATAAAACAATAAGCTCAGAAAAATTATAAGTATTCTTGCCGGATTAACTGTCAAAACATGACTCTACAAACTATTATTTCTTTACTTCTGCTTTTGCGCCGACTTTTTCCATAGCCTGATTGATCTGGTCTGATACACCAGCAGCTTTTTCCTTAATAGCATTGGCTTTCTCAATCGCTGCAGAGTAGTCTTCAGTGTCGATCAGTTTCTGGACTTCAGGAAGTGATTCATCAAGTCCTTTCAGATCAGCCTTCATCGCCTCGATATCAGCCTTTGAACCTTTGCCTTTTGGAGCCTTTGCAAGCAGGGCCTTTGCATCATCTATAGCAGTCTTGGCATCTGTCTGAGAAGTAATCGCACTCTGCTTAGCCTCTTCTTTTTTCGCAGGCAATCCTGCCTTAAGAGTATCAGCATCTGCCTTTACTTTTACAAGAGCCTCTTTAGCCTTGGAATAGTTCTTCATCATCTTGCCTTCCTGAGTAGTTATCTCAGCCATTGCTGCAGCAAGGTCGTCATTTAATTTTTGGGCATCTACTTGGGCATATTTCTCAGCGCCTTCGGCAATAACAGCGTCCACAGCTGCTTTTGCATCATTCATCTCTGTTGTAGGCTGTGATGAACAACCAACAAACATAAATACAACCATCATACTTAATATCAGATATCTCATTAATTTATCTCCTTCGTTGTTTTTTTATAATATTTTATATCACTGGTTAAATTAATATGGCTTCCCCACAGATATTTTATAATGTAGGGGTTGGCCTCTTTAGGTTTAGTTACATCCTTTTAAGGATTTAGTAACCAGCTGCCTTCTTTGCTGGAGCTGCTACCGGAGCTGCCTTTGCAGGAGCACCATTAAGTTCAATGCTCTTAGCTACATTGCTGCCATCTGCTATTTTATATCTTACAGTAACTTTATCACTAACCTTAACGTCTGCAAGGGTCTTCTTGTCCTTACCAGCCATTATCTTGGTCTTGTCATCAACTGTGACTGTGACCTCATCCTTACCTTTCTTTACTGTAAGGGTATTAGCCTTTGCATCAACTGCTGTAACTTCACCTGTAACCTGCTTCTTCTCTGCCTTCTTTGCAGTAGTTTGTTCTGCTGCAGGTGCTGCTGTCTCTTCTGCGAATGAAACAGCTGTAAGAGCAAATACAAACATTAAAGAAACGATTATTGCTATTGCCTTCTTCATCAAAATCACCTCCTTCCAATTATGGACTGAAAATTGTTATAAAACACAAATGTCGCCCTTCATATACAATATCTGTGCCAAGCAATACATTGCGTAATCATTAGTTTTTTCTAATGTAGATATTTCTCTTTTGGGGAACGACATTCCTTTTTGGGAATTTTACCATATTGAATTAACCCTGAATTTACTGAATGTCCCTCGACTTTCATCCTGCAGAGAGTCCTTTTTTATGTAGAGATTCATCTCTCCCGCCGCGGCAGTAGCTCTCGCAGGTCATTCCAAGGAGCTTTTAACCCTTTGCAAGAACTCTCCTGTGTTTTGCAATACCCTTGCTTATCGTGTATTATTTTCATACTGTGAAGATATCTCTTTCATCTGATCCCAAGGGTTATTTATTATTAGTACTTCACGCCCACCTGCCTTATATCCGGTGTCCTGAGCATGAACACCACCTTGAAGAAAACTGGTTCTATGAGGCTATCACTGAAACCTATATCCCTTTGCTTAAAATTTTCGGAAGACTTATAAACGATAACGTGGATTTTAGAATAACTTTGTCTCTCACACCTTCTTTGATAGAAATGTTCAACGATACATTGCTAAGGTCAAGATATCAAAAATACCTGAATCGCCTGATCGAGCTTTCAGAGAAAGAAATGTTCAGAACGCGTGGAGATAGTAATTTATTCCCTAACGCAAAAATGTATCATGATAAATTTCTTGAAACAATACATTTTTATGCCAATATCTGCAACAAGGATCTGACATCTGCATTCAGGGTTTTGATGAATTCAGGAAAAGTAGAGATAATAACCAGCGCTGCAACTCATGCCTATCTGCCTGCTCTAATGATAGAACCTGCGGCTGTAAAGGCACAGATAAGCATTGCAGCAGAACACTTCATGAATAATTTCGGCTTAAAACCAAAAGGCATGTGGCTTCCTGAGTGCGGGTTTGTGCCTGGAATTGATCGCTTCATTAAAGATGCAGGGATCGATTTCTTCTTTCTCGAGAGCCACGGCCTTCTGAACAGTATTCCTAAAAGCAGCCACAGCATATATGCACCTGTTAAAACTCCGGCAGGCACTATTGCATTTGCCAGAGATGTTGATTCAGCAAAACAGGTCTGGAGCTCTGAAGAAGGCTATCCCGGTGATTTTGACTACAGAGATTTCTACAGGGATATAGGGTTCGACCTTGATCATGATTACGTAAAGCCGTATCTTCCCGGAGGCATACGTACTTTTACAGGTATAAAGTATTTTAGAATAACCGGCAAATCAGATAATAAGAAACCATATATTTCCAGTAAAGCTCTTAAAAAAGCCAAAGTACACGCTGAACACTTCCTTTCCAACAAAATAGATCAGATGTCATCTCTTAAAGAAAAACTTCATATCAAGCCTCTTGTCT
>MHDW01000233.1:6606-10842 GCA_001803645.1 Nitrospirae bacterium GWC2_42_7
AAAGGAGTCCTTCAGGTTTGTGACTGCTTCGGAATATATATCACAGAATATCTCAGGGATGGAAGCTGTATCTCCTGCTTCATCAAGTTGGGGGAACAAAGGATATAGCTCCACATGGATAGATGAGTCAAACAGTTGGATTTACAAACACCTCCGCAGGGCTTCGAACCTTATGGTGCAAATTGCCGGCACTAACAGCAAACCAAAAGGTTTACTCAAAAGAGCTCTAAATCAGGCCCTCAGAGAACTTCTCCTTGCACAGGCAAGCGACTGGCCTTTTATGATGAAAACAGGCAATTCCTCTGAATTCGCAAAGAATAAATTTGAAGAGCATATCAATAATTTTTTCAGCCTGCATAATCAAATAACTACAAACCGTATCAACAAAGAAGGCCTTCTGTCTCTCGAAAAGAAAAATGCGATATTCCCGGATATTGATTACAGAATTTACGCAGACAACAAATCCGGGTAAACCTATTTACTTTTTAAAACCTTATTAATATTTTCCCGAGAAATACCTTTATGTATCTTAACACTCCCTATCTTTTCAGGGAGTATGAATTTCAATTCGCCTGAGACCGTTTTTTTGTCAATCTGCATAACTTCAAAGAGACTGTTTAACTCGATGTCTTCAGGCATTTCCACCGGCAGATCATAAGATTCAATCAGCTTTTTTATTCTGTTGACATGGTTAGTGCTGATAAAACCCTGTGATTGTGAAAGCTTTGCTTCAATATGCATGCCGATAGCAACCGCTTCTCCATGAAAATATTTTTTATATCCGGTAATTGTCTCAATAGCATGTCCCACAGTATGGCCATAGTTCAATATAGCCCTCAATCCTGATTCCCTTTCATCTTTGGATACAACCTCTGCTTTTATTTCGCATGACCGCCTGATTATATGGGTCAGCGCATCCTTATCAAGTTCTAAAATTACATCCCTGTTTTTCTCAAGAAAACCAAAAAACTCCTCGTCATAGATCACGCCATATTTAATAACTTCAGCAAGTCCTGATAAAAATTCTCTGCGTGGTAATGTCCTTAATGTATCAATATCGATCCAGACGGTCCTGGGCTGCCAGAACGCACCTATCATGTTTTTTCCGAGCATATGGTTCACGCCTGTTTTTCCGCCTACAGAACTGTCAACCTGTGCAAGAAGAGTTGTCGGGATCTGTACGAAATCAATACCCCGCATATAAGTTGATGCAGCAAAACCTGTTATATCACCTATTACTCCTCCTCCAAGCGCGATCAAAACCGATTTCCTGTCCAACTTTGCCTTCAGCATCTCGCTGTAAATATTCTCGACCCATAATAAGCTCTTGTAGCCTTCGCCATCCGGGATAATGATCTCCGAAAGCTCAAAGCCAGAGTCCTTTATTGATACTGAAACTGTTTTCCCATATAGATCAAAGATCAAGGGATTACTGACAATTGCCATCCTGTTGCTAAAATCAAATTTCTCAAGGATACTGCCGATGTCTTTCAGGCATTCATTGCCTATAGCAATGCTGTAGCTTCTGTCTGCAAGATCCACCCTTATTTTCTGCATTTTATTATCTCCGCAATCTCTTCAGCTATCTGCCTTGGTGTTTTGCCCTCTGTTTCTATCATTGTACCAGCCTCTTCATAGAAAGGCCTTCGGTAATCAAGCAATTCCCTGATCTTAGCCAAAGGGTCTACAACCTTTAGTAACGGCCTGTCCCCACTCATTTTTGTTCTCTCCATTATAGCTTGAGGACTTGCGTTCAGGCAGAATATTATCCCGTTTTTACTTAGATTATCCATATTCACACTCTTCAGAACCGCTCCACCGCCGGTCGAGATAATTAAATTCTTATCTTCCGAAAACTTTTTAATCATCTCGCTCTCTATCTCCCTGAAACGGCCTTCTCCATAATTCTTGAAGATATCGTTGATCGTCATCTTCTGGCTGCGTTCTATCTCTGCATCGATATCTACTAGCCTCATACCTAGCATTGCAGTAAGTTCCCTGCCTACTGCAGTCTTTCCTGTTCCCATAAATCCGGTTAGAACAATGTTTTTCATTTACAATTATTATCCTGAATTAGTATTTTAATTCTCATTATATTCATATCGCAATGATAAAAAGCTGTTCTCTTATAGTGTCCCTCAAATTACTGGGGTTACACGCCCGTAAAAGGCTGTCATTTCCAAAAATGAAACGCGCCGGGAATCCTTCCGAGAAGCCCTGAAAGATTCCGAACCTGCCTACCGGCAGGCAGGCAAACCGGAATAACATGCTGAGGCAATATAGGGCTTACAATCATGTTTGATGACACTACTTGTTTGTGAGACACTGCACTATAAAGACTAAAATTTACCCAGATACGAAACATACGAATCGTAATTTCTCTTTATTTCCACTCTGCTGTCACCGCCGAACTTCTCGAGAAAGGCGTCAGCAATGACAATAGCAGCCATAGCCTCCCCAACCACTGAAGCAGCAGGCACAGCACAGATATCAGATCGTTCATATGCAGCACTGGATGATCTCTTAGTTTTTATATCAACAGACTGCAAAGGCTTTCTGAGTGTGGGTATTGGCTTCATTACAGCCCTGAGGATTATCGGCATCCCGTTTGAAATGCCTCCTTCGATTCCTCCGGCATTGTTTGTCTTCCTGTAAAATCCGCAAGTGGTGAGGAGTAAGGGGCAAGGAGATCTTTTTGTCTCCTCACGCCTCACGCCTGACGCCTCACGATCGAAGAATATCTCATCCATAACTTCTGAGCCTGATTTTTCGGCCATACCAAATCCGAGCCCTATCTCAACCCCTTTGATAGCCTGAATGCTCATTAAAGCCTGCGCCAGTCTTCCATCTAGCTTCCTGTCCCATTGTATATGACTTCCAAGCCCAACAGGCACACCTGTTATAAAAACCTCGAATATCCCGCCAAGCGAATTCCCTTCTTTGATTGCTTTATCGATCAAACGAACCATTTTTTCTGAGGATTGTTGATCAAGACACCTGACAGAGGATTTTTCCGCTTTTTTAAAAGATTGCAACAGGTCTTTTTCAGAAGTTTGAACTCTGTACTTAGTACGTTGTACGTTTCCAATCTGTATTACATAGCTGCCGATCTTTATTCCAAACGCTAATAAAAACTGTTTAGCTACAGCTCCAATAGCAACTCTCATTGCTGTTTCACGTGCACTTGATCTTTCAAGTATATTACGCATATCTTTATGATTATACTTAAGCGCTCCTGCAAGGTCAGCATGCCCGGGTCTCGGTCTTGTTATCTGTTTTAACTGTGTACTGTGTACTCTATACTCTGTATTCATTATTTCTTTCCAGTTTTCCCAGTCTTTATTCTTTATCTGTATTGCAATTGGCGCCCCTGTTGTCTTTCCTGCTCTAATACCGGAAAGGATTTCCGCATGATCTGACTCTATCTTCATTCTGCCGCCTCTGCCATACCCTCCCTGACGCCTCTTTAGCTCTATATCAATTTCTTCAGATAAAACAGAAAATCCTGATGGAATTCCCTCAAGAATTCCTGTTAGGGCCTTTCCGTGTGATTCCCCTGCTGTCAAAAATCTAATAATATGCATGCGAAATTATACTCTTTAGACAATACGCTTTACAAGTAAAAAAAACACCCTGCAGGCTGTGCCGCAGGGTGTTTTTTGGGATATATTGCAGAGAACCCTATATGCTCTCGCAAATAATTTCAGGATTAGTTCATGGAATTGAACTCAACTATTTTTGGCGTAATAAAGATCATTACCTCTGTATTAGTTGTAACTTTCTTGTTTTTCTTAAATAAATAACCGAGGATAGGAATTTTGCTAAGGCCTGGGACACCATCATCCACATCTGACTCTGTCTGCTTGAAGATACCGCCAATTACAACGGTTTCAGAATCATTTACTAAAACTGTTGTTTTTACTGTATTCTTAAGAATATCCACACCACCGCTTGTAACGGTGCCAGGTTCATCCTTTGTGATATCCAGATCCATAAAAATCGCACCACCGGGCGCTATACGCGGCTTTACTGTAAGGGAAAGAAGCGCATCAATCGCTTTATAATCAATTTTATCAGCAGTTGCAACTCCAAGATATATTGTCTTGCCTTGTGTTATTTTAGCCTCCTGATTATTCATTGTCATTACGCTCGGAGTAGATAATACTTTGCCTTTTTTGAGTTGCTCCATTGCAGAAAGCTGGAGATTAAGGACAAGGCTGGCGGCCTTGTTTAAAT
>MHDW01000233.1:10853-16183 GCA_001803645.1 Nitrospirae bacterium GWC2_42_7
ATCGAGCCACCAGATCCCGCGCCCACTGCTGCCGGCAAATTTACATTAAATAAATCGCTGTCTAGTGCTACGGACGTGCCTGATACACCAGATATATTATCATTATTACCGCCCTTCGAAACAACATATGAATTATCAGACTTCAAACCATTCCACAAAAATCCCCACTGGACTCCCAGATCTTTTGTGTAATCTGAATTCACTTCAACAATCTTGGCTTCAATCACTACCTGACGGGCCTGCATGCTTTCCTGGTCTAATTCAGCTATTAAAGCGCCTATTTGTTCGAGATTGTCATCAAGGTCATTAATAATTAAAGAGCTTCCTCTTTCATCTAACGTGATGCTTCCCCTTGAACTTACTACTTTTGCTTTATCAATAGCATCTTTTAATTTTGCCAGTTCAGCATAATTCACAGGAAATACTTTTGTACGAAGCTCTCCTGCTTCAGCGGCAGCCTTCTTTGCTCTTGTAATTTCATCCATTTCCTTTGCTACAGTAGCTGTGGGAACAATCCTGATTATATTACCGTCAACCAGCTTTGTTAATGAAAATGTTCTCAATATAATATCAAGCGCCTGATCCCACGGTACATTTATTAATTTAAGTGTTGTCCTGCCACTAACGCCAGGACTGACTACTATGTTATAGCCGCTTATATCAGCCAGAAGCCTGAAGATAGGAATTATGTCAGCATCCTGAAAATCAAGAGAAATTCTTTTGCCGGAAAAATTTCCTTCAACCATTTTTTCAGGTTCGGTCGAGGTTAAACCTGTGGCCGAATCATTTAATTTGTAAGTTTGGGTCTTTGATGAAACAACATCAGTTTTCTGCAGAGATATCTCTATTGAACTGCCTATTGCTGCTACATCATAGTTTGTTTTTTCGAGCAGGTCAAGAACCAGTCTCACCTTTTCTTTATGTTTTCCTGCCCTAATGCCTTTTAACGGAGATATTACACTTGAAGGAACCGCAGCATTTAATGATACATCAGGTATGTCAACTACAATTCTGTCATCAATTGGAAAAACATTAGGGATCATTGTACCATTGCCGGAGATCAAAACCTTTACACCTCCAACAACCTTTTTTATTTCTATATTGCTAATCTCTGTTGCTTTTGACATTGGTGCAATATTCTTTTCTGCTTTTTCGGTATTTACAGTTTGAGGCATTGTTGTTGCTGTCATCATTCCGGAATTGTCTACTGGTTCTTCTGCCTTGACTGTTAATGTAAGTGTATTATCTTTATAAGCCGGCACAACAGAAGATGGGTTCTGAAGGACAATATCTATCCTTACTGCTTGTTTTGGCAGATTTATTTGCTGAGGTATTACTTCTGTAATATCTGAATTATCAGAGATAATCTTATCTGTAAAACTCCCGACTGACATACCAGGTATCTCTATTGTTGTCCTATATGGATCATTTGAGCTGTAAACTGTATATATGAAATACTTATTGCCTGTAATAACCAACGTGTTATCTTCTACCTTCATATCAGTGATCATTGCCAGGGTTTCATCTGTCGCTGATTCTTTAATGCCAGATGGTGTAGCACACCCCAAAATTAATATCAACAACGCAAATGATAAAACAATTTTTAATAGAATCTTTTTTCTCATTCTTCCCCCTCCTTACGGAGTTTCAATATTGTATCTTTAGTTTTCATTTGACCTCTGTAGTCTTTAACCTGTTCTCTGATAAACAGTGAATCCTTCTCAATTTCTTCCACTCTGCCGCCATATAGCCCCAAAGTCATTCCCTTTCTGATCGTATAAGATTTATTATCCGGCAGTGTTATCATTGCATAGTACTGTTTCTTATCCCATGCTATCGCTATTACTCTTATTTCTTCAACATCAAAGTTCTCGATAGGATTAGGGGCTTTTTTTCTGGTAGAACGTTCTTTTGCAAGATCTATAAGAGATATGAACGGGTCGCGCCTGCCTTTTGGATCGTACACGTATACTTCACGCTCTATCTTGATTTCTTCTTCCTGGACAACTGCAGGTACCGAGACAGGTGCCAGCCCTGCTTTTTGAGCAGTCGGCACTTGATTTGATTTGTTTTTATCACCGCATCCGGTAACACTCAATAACAGCAATAAAACCAGCATATATGTCAATTTAGTTGCCATCTGCTATTTAACCCCGGCCGAAGTATTTATTTCTGTTTCAGGAACAGCGGTAAAGGTCGAAGCACTAAATGTAACCTGTAAAATATTTTCTCCTCTTACCTTACTAGGAGATCCAAGGGACATATTGCTGATATTAACAATTCTGCCCAGTTTTGTAAGTTCGCTCAAAAATGCACCTAAATTATGATATGTCCCGGTAACACTGACAGCTATTGGTATTACATAAACAATCCCGCTCGGGTGTGTTGATCTGCCTCCTGGTCTCCAGGATTTAATTGAGAGTCCAGACTCAATACTGCGGTCAGAGATCTCCTTGAGAAGACTTGATATCTCTTTCTCATCAGGCAGTTGTTCTTTTAACTTGTTTAACTTGGCCAATAAGCTTGCATTCTCTTTCATTAATACATCAAGTTTGGCAACCTTTGCCTGACTCGCAGCTATCTCATTGTTCTGCTTGTCAATCTGGGCTTCAAGCGCTTCAATCTCTTTTTGTTTCGGCATAATAAACAATACCACAACCAGCACTGAAAGGATCACTGCAGGCAGGAAGGCAATGATCGCCTTAACATATACAGGTAAATTTTTCATGTTTATATTCACAGCCATATTATGCCTGCACCTTAAATGTGAGTTTGAAAGAATATAACGTCATTCCTGTACCTGCGGCTTGAACAGATTCCTGTAAAAACACATCAGCAAAAAGCTTCGAATTTTTCAGGTTATTTACATAATTTACTACATCAGTATTAGTAAATGCAGTACATGCAAGATTTATATTAGAGCCGCTTACAGCCATAGAATTGATCCATACACCTGCTGGCAGCAATTCACTGACCTCATTAAGAATTTTAACGGGAATAGCCCTGTTCTTACTTAGCTGCTCTATGATTTCGTTTCTCTGCTTAAAAATAAGATTGCGTTTTTCGTAGTCTTCTACTGCTTTTATTTTTTCCTTAAGCTCAGCAATCTGTTTTGCCTTGGCGCTTACTTCAGCCTGTTTCTCAGAAACCTGAGAACTAAAATATTGCATAAGAACTGCGAGTATTACACATACAACTACTGTTATTGCAATTGTTGAGAGAAGAAAAGTCGGGATAGGCTTTGCTTTTTTCTTCCGTTTTGTCGGCAGGAGATTGATCTTGATCATCTGTCCCCCTGCTTTCTTAATGCCAGCCCGACAGCAACACCCAACATCGGAGCAATTTCATCTAAATACACTTTATCAAACCTCTTGGGTATATTTATATTTCTAAAAGGTTCTGCAACTCTAGTCTCAATACCAGACCTTTCAGCAACAATTGATGCAAAATTTTTCAGCAAGGCGCATCCACCGCTTAAAATAACCTCGGAAATATCCTCGTGAACAGTGGTGCTCCTGTAATAATCAAATGAGCGGACGATCTCGCTGAGTATATCTTCTGAAGCTGCATCAATAACAGAATGCGCATCTTCAGGAGAAACATTCTCTACAGGCTCACCTTTTTTGAGTTTCTCTGCATTCTCATAAGAAATGTTGAACTCTCTCTGGAGAGCTTCAGAATGCAGATTACTTCCGAGGGAACTGTCTCTTGTAAATACAGAGATGCCTCCCTTTAGAATACTCATGTTTATAGTGCTTGCCCCGATATTAAGCAAGGCCACATTTTTACCGGTTTCAATTTCATAATTTGTACCATACATATTTTCAAGCGCAAATGAATCAATATCCACTATTATTGGATTCAGCCCCGCCTCTTTGACCACAGATATGCGCTCATTTATTATCTCTTTCTTGACCGCTACAAGGAGAACGTCCATCTGGCCCGGTTCTTCCTTGGGGCCTATTATCTGAAAATCAAGATTTACATCCTCTATATCAAAAGGCACGTACTGTTCTGCTTCGAATTTTATTGACTCGGAAAGTTCCTCCTCAGACATTTCTGGCAAAGAGATCCTTTTGATTATCACTGAAGAATGGCCTGAGATAGAAATAACAGCGTTGGTTGTTTTAACGCCGGCTTTTTTGATCATCTCTTTCAATGATTCAACCAGCCTAAGGGAATCTATTATAGATCCATCCACAATAAGTTCAGGCGGAAGCGGGTGTATATCAAATAGTTCCAGCTCATAGCTTCCTTTAGACTCTTTAAGCCTTACTGTCTTGATATAGCTTGAACCAATATCCAGTCCTATTGAACTCTTTCCAGTAAAAAGCATGCTTTATGAATACCAGAAAAAAAATATCTTGTCAAGCTTTTTTTTGAAAAATATTCCATTTATATCAGTTAGTTCAATATTAATCCCAAGAAATTAGTTTAAGGTAATGCTGAATTGAGCTACAAATTCATGATTCTCTCTATCTTAATAGAGTCTGAAATCACTCTACCTATGCCGAACAGATCTCCAGTCGGACCCTTTAATTTTACGATTTCATTATCCATGAATTCTCTGCTTTTATCATATGTTATTTTCATGCCGTTCTTAGCTTTCCTGTAATCCTCGTCTTCAAGAATTATCTCTTTTAAAGATGTCAGTGCTTCATCTATTGAATAGAAAAAAAACCTGTCTGACTTTAAATCATCGAAAGACAAAGAACTCTTTATATCAAACGGTCCTATAGCGGTTCTTTCAAGCAAAACAAGGTGTGCCCCTGTTCCAAGGCTGTTGCCTATATCTTCACAAAATGTCCTTATATAAGTTCCCTTTGAACATAAAACCATCATGTCAAAGAACGGCAGGTCTATGTTGTTAATGCTTATTTCATATATTTCAATAGTCCTTTCCGGTCTTTCTATTTCAATACCCTTTCTGGCAAGTTTGTACAGAATTTCTCCGCCTATTTTTATTGCAGAGAACATAGGAGGGATCTGTTTTATTCTGCCTTTAAACTTCATGACTGTATTGATAATATCTGAGTGCGTAATCGAAGATATGTCTTTCGTTTCAATAACTCTGCCTTGAGCATCCTGTGTGTCAGTTCTTTCCCCAAGCTTGACTCTTGCACTATATTGTTTGTCCATATTTATAAGAAGGCCTGAAATCTTTGTAGCCTCATTCAGGCAGACAAGAAGAACTCCGGTAGCCATTGGATCAAGAGTGCCTGTATGCCCGGCCTTCTTAACGCCTAATATGCGTTTTACCTTTGTCACAGCCTGCTGTGACGTAATACCAGATGGTTTATTGAGATTAATGATTACATTCATGAAAAGAT
>MHDW01000233.1:16201-19024 GCA_001803645.1 Nitrospirae bacterium GWC2_42_7
GCGATTTAACTATTACTAAAACTTCCAACCCGACACTACTTGTTTCCCAATTTTTTAACAGCCTGAATTAACATCCTCCTGGCAGTTGCCAGATCTGTTTTTATCCTGAATCCGGCAGCATTCCTGTGCCCGCCTCCTTCATATTGCTCAGCTATCTTTGCAACGTTAATATCACCTTTTGACCTGAGACTTGCCTTCCAGACCCCGTTCCCTGTCTCCTTAAATACTGCTGAAACTTTCACTGATCCGACCATCCTCGGAAAATTTGAGAAATGCTCTGTATCCTCATATTTTGTGCCTGTTCTTCTGAACATCTCTCTTGAAATATGCATTATTGCTATCCCTTCTTTTATAACGAGAGTATTCAAAGCAGAGATCAGAAGGTCAAATCGTTTTTTGTCCCATGTTTCGTACAGTTGGGAAGCTATGAAATCAGGTTCTGCACCTGCTTTAACAAGTTCTGCGCCTGCCTTTAAAACTTCCGGGGATGTGTTGCTGTATCTGAAAGTGCCCGTATCTGCCGCAATAGCTGTATAAAGATTAATTGCGATATCCTTTGTGATTTTAACTCCAATATCTTTTATTAAAGAAAAAACCATCATGCCTGTTGCAGCAGCTTTTGGATCAACCCATCTTATATCTCCAAAATCTTTTTCTGTTTCATGATGGTCTATGACTATTGAATACCTGAATTGAAATTTTTCGAGAGCTGCTCTTTCAGGGGAGTTACAGTCAAGAAGGATCAGCAGCGGATCACCTTTCAGAGCCTCTTGTATTTTCGAAATAACATTGCGATATCCCGGCAGAAACCTGTAAGTTTCCGGCACCCTGTCTCTGCAATAAACAAAAGTTTTTTTTCCTATAGAATTAAGAGCTGCTGCAAGAGACAAGGCTGATCCTAGAGCATCTCCGTCAGGGTTGATATGCGTTGAGATCAGTATCTTTTTCTCGCTTTTAACAACAGATATGATCTTTTCAGCTATCTTCATCTTTGTCCCTGATCTCTTTTAAAAGCTTGTCTATTTTATATCCATACTCTATAGACGCATCCAGTTTAAATTCAACAACCGGAATAAATTTCATTTTCAGCCTTTTGGAAAGAATCGAACGTATAAATGCTTTGGCAGAGTTCAGTATTTCAAGCGTCATTTCGCGCTCATCCTCTTTGAGGATACTAACGAAGACCCGTGCGTGTTTTAGGTCCGGTGACATATCAACACCTGTTATTGTCAAAAACCCGATACGAGGATCCTTGAGCTTGTACATCACTATCTCAGCGATTTCCTCTCTTATAAGGTCGCTGACTCTCTGTGAGCGTTTGTAAGGAAGCATAATTACCTTTTAAGATTAGTTAAATGAAATGAAAAAAGAAAGTCAAACAATAAGAACCGATTTCTGCCCGAACTTTAAATTACTTACATCACTTTGTTGTGCTTCAAATACACATTACAGTTTCCCGGCAATTTTCTCGATTATATAATTCTCCATGATATCGCCGACTTTTATATCATTGTAATTTTCGAGCAGGATTCCGCATTCATACCCGGCCTGCACTTCTTTTACATCATCCTTGAACCTTCTCAGTGTGCCGATTTTTCCTTCGTATACAACTATATTATCTCTTAAAAGCCGGATGCCATCAGAGGCACGGCTTATAATTCCATCTGTAACATATGAGCCGGCTATAGTACCAAGCCTCGAAACCTGGAATGCCTGCCTTACCTCTGCCCGGCCAAGGATCTTTTCCTTGAGAGTTGGTTCAAGAAGGCCTTCCAGAGCTTTCTTAACATCTTCAATCGCCTCATAAATTACATTATAGAGCCTTATATCAACGCCTTCCTTTTCAGCTGTCTGTGCAGCCTTCTGTTCAGGCCTTACATTGAATCCGATTATAATAGCGTTGGAGGCTGTTGCAAGCATAACATCCGACTCATTTATCCCGCCCACAGAAACATGAATAACCCTGACCTTGACATCCGGGTGTATGATATTTTCAAAAGCGTCCTTTATCGCCTCAACTGACCCCTGAACATCACCTTTTATAATTATATTCAGTTCTTTTATCTGTCCTTCCTTGATCTTTGTATAAAGCTCATCGAGTGTTAACTTTTTGGCCTTTGCGATCTCGAGAGACCTTTGTTTCTGGAACCTTGTTAGCGCAATCTGTCGCGCCCTTTTTTCATCCTCAACAACAGTGAAAATATCACCGGCTGACGGGACTGCTGAAAATCCGATAACCTCAACAGGAGTTGATGGACCGGCGTTCTGGATCCTCTTGCCTGTATCATCTATTAAAGCCCTTATTTTTCCGACGTGAATGCCAGACAGTAATGCGTCGCCGACCTTAATCGTACCTGTCTGGATAAGAAGAGTTGCCACAGGGCCTCTTCCTTTATCAAGCTTTGCCTCAATGACCGTCCCTCTGCCTTCCCTGTCAGGATTGGCCTTAAGCTCCATAATCTCTGCCTGCAGGAGGATCATTTCAAGAAGATGTTCGATACCAATACGCTTTTTTGCAGAAACTTCAACAAATATATCGTGTCCGCCCCATTCCTCAGAGATAACGCCATGCTCAGAAAGTTCGCTCTTTACTTTTGCAGGATTAGCTTCGGGCTTGTCTATTTTATTAACTGCCACTACGATAGGGACATTAGCAGCCTTTGCATGATTTATCGCCTCAATGGTCTGTGGCATAACACCGTCATCAGCAGCCACAACAAGGACCACAATATCAGTAACCTTTGCACCTCTAGCCCTCATTGAAGTAAACGCCTCATGTCCCGGGGTATCCAGAAAAACAATATCTTTCCCCTTTAGGTTCAC
>MHDW01000234.1:0-1949 GCA_001803645.1 Nitrospirae bacterium GWC2_42_7
AGTAATTCTGTCACAGCCGTAAATGCACCTGCCGGCATTGACGGGCAGGAGATTTATAAAAATCTCAGAGTAAAATATGGTATAACAGCAGCAGGCGGTCAGGGACAGGCAAAAGGAAAAATATTCAGGATAGCACATCTCGGATATGCCGGCGCCTTTGATGTAATAACAGCAATTGCCGGAGTTGAGATGGTACTGAAAGGCCTGGGACACCCTCTGAAACTCGGCACAGGTGTTGCTGTTGCTCAGGAATTATTAATGGTTTAGGAAGGTAGGAATTAATGAAGAAGGTTCTTGTAAGCGATAATATTTCTCCAAAAGGCATTGAGATCCTAAAAAAGGCCGGGCTCGAAGTTGATGTAAAGACCGGCATGACGCCTGAAGAGCTTAAGGCCTGCATCGGTGAGTATAGCGGCCTGATAATAAGGTCTGCAACAAAAGTCACAGCAGAAATTTTGGATGCAGCCGTAAACCTCAGGGTCATTGGAAGGGCAGGCTCAGGCCTTGATAACGTGGACAAGACAGCAGCGTCAAAAAAAGGCGTTGTTGTCATGAATACTCCGGGCGGTAATACTGTCACAACAGCAGAGCACAGCATCGCAATGTTGTTTTCCCTGGCCCGCATGATCCCTCAGGCCACAGCCTCTATGAAGGCAGGGAAGTGGGAAAAGAAAAAATTCATGGGTGTTGAGCTTTTCAATAAAACTCTTGGAATAATCGGCCTCGGGAATATAGGCAGTCAGGTCGCAAAAAGGGCGCAGGGCCTTGAAATGAATGTAATAGCCTATGACCCTTTTCTGAGTGAAGAAAAGGCAAAGACTTTAGGTATAAAAAAAGTGTCTCTCGACGAACTCTTTGAACAATCTGATTTCATGACAATACATACTCCGATGACAGCAGAGACAAAAGGCGTTATAAACAAAAATTCCATCAAAAAAATGAAGGACAGCGTAAGGATAATCAACTGTGCGCGCGGAGGCATAATAAACGAACAGGACCTCTATGATGCCATAAAGAGCGGCAAGGTGGCAGGCGCTGCGCTTGATGTCTTTGAAAAAGAACCGCCTACAGACAATCCCCTGCTGACCCTCGACAACGTGATCAGTACCCCTCATCTCGGTGCCTCCACTGAAGAAGCACAGGAGAATGTTGCTCTCGCAGTCGCCGAGCAGATCGCTGATTATCTTGTTCACGGAACAATACGGAACGCTGTGAACTTTCCTTCCATACCTCAGGAGCAGATACCCCGCCTTCAGCCTTATATAAACCTTGCTGAAAAGATCGGGGAGTTTGCCTCACAAATATTCGAGGGAGGTGTCACCAATATTACAGTTGAATTTCAGGGGGATGCTGCTGAAATAAACACAGCGCCTGTAACCATATCAGCAATAAAAGGTTTTCTGAGTCCAATCCTTCTTGAGACCGTAAATTTTGTGAACGCACCGATAATCGCAAAGGAGCGCGGCATTGAAGTAAAGGAAACTAAAACCAAAGAGGCCGGAGACTATCAGAGCATGATAGCGCTTAAGATAAAGTCTAAAGACAAAGAGATCTTTGTTGCCGGAACTTTATTCAGCAAAAAAGACCCGCGCATAGTTCTGATAGATGATTTCAAGGTGGAGATTGTGCCTGACGGAGTGCTCCTTCTGATATATAACAATGACAAGCCCGGTGTCATAGGGAACATCGGGAATGTATTGGGCAGGAACAACATAAATATAGCAAGGATGCATTTTGGAAGGGAGAGCGCAGGGGGCATGGCCATTTCAGTTGTCAGCGTTGACTCTGCTCCTTCTTCTGAGATAATGGAAGAACTAAGGAAGCTTCCGAATATACTAACAATCAAACAGATAATCCTTTGATACAGGATAAATTATAGAAAAATGACTAAAATAAGACTCCTGCTAAAATCCCGGGGGAAAAGATTGCAGCGCCTGCCTGCCGGCAGG
>MHDW01000234.1:1960-4100 GCA_001803645.1 Nitrospirae bacterium GWC2_42_7
ATGCAATGACGAAGCAATCTCTTTTTTGAATGTATTACAAGAGCCCATAATATATACATATTTTAAAATCTAAAGACTGAAAAGAGGAACAATTTATGGCCATTATAATTATAGTCGGCGCACAATGGGGTGACGAAGGAAAGGGAAAGATCGTTGACTTTCTCACCAGAAAAGCAGATCTTGTCGCAAGATACCAGGGGGGCCATAATGCCGGTCATACTGTAGTGATCAACGATGAAAAATATGTCCTTCATCTTATCCCCTCCGGGATACTGCATAAAAACACTGTATGCATTATCGGAAACGGAGTGGTTGTAGAACCTTCTGCGCTGATCAAGGAAATAGAAGAACTGAAAGAAAGAGGCGCAAAGGTATCAAACAACCTTCTCCTGAGTAAAAATGCCCATCTCATCATGCCTTATCATGTAGCTCTCGACAATGCGAGCGAGAAATCGCTGGGCAAAAAAAACATAGGAACTACAGGCAGAGGGATAGGGCCGGCGTACATGGACAAAATGTCAAGAAAAGGGATCCGCGTTGCAGACCTGCTTTCTCCTGAGATCCTTATGGAAAAACTCAACTCAAATCTTAAACATGTAAACTTCCTTATGAAGAACCTCTACAAATCTCCTGTATTCAATGCCAAAAAGATCTTTGCTGAATATATGGAATACGGCAGGAAGCTTAAAAAACATATTGCGGATACGGATATCATAATAAACGACGCTATTTCCAAAGGGCAAAACATATTGCTGGAAGGTGCGCAGGGTACTTTGCTGGACATTGATCATGGCACATATCCCTATGTTACATCATCAAATTCAACTGCCGGAGGCGCATGTACAGGCCTCGGGATAGGCCCTTCCAAAATAACTTCAGTGCTTGGCGTAGTAAAGGCATACACAACCAGGGTCGGAAGCGGCCCTTTCCCTACTGAGATAATTGGCCCGATCGGAGAAAAGCTTAGGGCAAAAGGCGGTGAATTCGGAGCAACAACAGGAAGGCCGAGAAGGTGCGGCTGGCTGGATATAGTAATTTTAAAACATGCTGTCAGGATAAACGGCCTCTCCGGGCTTGCGATCACCAAACTCGACATACTCGACGGCATTGACAAGATACAAATATGCACAGCATATAAATATAGGGGGAAAACCTATACGGATTTCCCGAAGGAACCTGCTGCTTTTGAAAAATGTGTTCCTGTGTACGAAAAGATCGATGGATGGAAAGAAAGCACTGTCGGAATAAAGGAATTCAAAAAACTGCCTAAAAACGCACAGGCATACATAAGAAAGATGGAAAGCCTTGTTGGAGTTAAGGCATATATAGTCTCAACAGGCAAGAAAAGAGATGAGCTGATACTGCTAAAGGAACCGTTTTGAAAACTGACAGAAAAGCTGCCAGGTTCATAAGAAGGCTCGAGACAGAATTCACAGCTGAAAACAAGAGCTATAGAGGAATTTCGAGCGATCTCTCTTTGAGCGGACTTTTCATAAGGACCGCTCATGCATTTGTTCCAGGGTCAATGTTGGATATTACTCTTCATCTCCCGGACGGTCAAGCTTCAATATTGAAAGGCAAGGTCATGAGGGCCTTCAAGACACACATGGTCGCACTAAAGAATGGCATGGGTGTTTTCCTTGTTGAGAAAGATTCCCACTACATAAATTTTATGAAGACTCATTATCCTGATATTGATGAAGAGCCGACTTCCGGAAAAAGCAGTTTTCAAACAGCCACAACAAACACAAAACCTGAACCGGAGCCGGAGAAAAAACCTGATCCACAGCCTGCTGATTTTCTGGTCCTGGCCTGTTCCAAATGCGGGACAAAGAACA
Source organism: Nitrospirae bacterium GWC2_42_7 (assembly GCA_001803645.1). Classification (GTDB taxonomy): domain Bacteria; phylum Nitrospirota; class Thermodesulfovibrionia; order Thermodesulfovibrionales; family UBA6898; genus GWC2-42-7. The sequence goes on from MHDW01000234.1 coordinate 3,799, forward strand.
AGGTCAACAGATCAAAAATATCCCTTGGCCCGAAATGCGGAAAATGCGGTTCTCCATTGGTAATAAGCCTGTCCTGATCTCCAGGTTCATCAATCTGGTTTATCCCTCGAAATGTCCCTTATGCAGTAACTCCACTGACAATATTGCCTTTGCCCCTTTATGCAACCTATGCTGGTCCGGCATAAAAAAGTATTCTGGCCCATCATGCCGGATATGTTCTGCGCCATTTGCATCGGAACACTCAGAGATATGCGCTGCATGTATGAAAAAACCGCCCTTGTTCTCTACAGCCATGAGCTTCG
>MHDW01000234.1:4121-5593 GCA_001803645.1 Nitrospirae bacterium GWC2_42_7
AAGAGGCTCTACCGGCCTCTGGGAAAGCTTCTTCTTGAATTTGATCTAACTAGTTTCGATACAGTCTTGCCTGTTCCGCTCAGCCATAGAGGGATAAGAGACAGGGGATTCAACCAGTCGCTTCTCCTTGCAAAGGCAATTTCATCCAGAGTAAAAATTCCCCTTATATCTGACCGCCTCATAAAAATCAGGGAAACGCCTCCCCAGATCGGGCTTAATGCAAAAGAGCGTACAGCAAATCTAAAAGGCGCATTCAGGGTTGATGGAAAATTCACAGGCTTTCGGCTTCTTCTGATAGATGATGTAATGACCACAGGCGCAACAGCCAATGAATGCTCAAAACAACTCCTGAAAGCCGGAGCTGTTGATGTGACTGTACTGACACTCGCACGGGCAAGTGGTTTGTGAATTAACCCAACAGGGCATTCAGGCAAATCAGGCATATCCCTTCAAAATTAGCTCTAACCCACATTATTCATAAATCAGTTGTGTATTTCTCAAATACGGCTAAAAAAATTCTTGAAATCCTCAAGTTGTAAGGGATTTATAATCTCCGTTTTCCTTACATTGTGTCATTGTCTGTAACTTCAGATCTTATACATTCAAGTATTTTTTTCCCCGCATCTGAGAAATTCATGAATTAAGTGGGCTAATTTGTAATTCTCTCCCCGGTAAGTTGCCGAGTATGACCAGACGAAAATCACTAAGTGCTATTGCCAACTAGTTGCCAAATTATTGAGCTGGTACAACCGTCCTGTTTTTTGCGTAACCCAAAGCTTCAGCATGCTATGATAAAATTATGTTATCCTATATGCAGGAAGGGGGCATAAAAAACCTTGAAGTAAACCCCGTCAGATACAAAAAACATTCCAACAGGGCAAACAGAGACTTAACAATCCAAAAACAACATGTATAAACGATCATAAAAGGAGGCAGTATAATGGATGAAAGAGATATTTACAAGGCTAAGGATGCAATGCAGTCTGCAATAAAAAAAGGCCCTTTGAAGTTGGCGATGATCATTGGGGCAATTCTGGTGTTTTTCCTGTTTTTAAATCCATGGGTTCAGGTTGGTGCAGGTGAAAGAGGTATTGTCCTTAATTTTGGCGCTGTTCAGCAGAAGGTCTTAGGTGAAGGACTGCATTTCAGGGTGCCTATGATGCAGGAGGTTATCCGGGTGGATGTCAAGGTGCAGAAGGCAGAGACAGATGCTGCAGCAGCCTCGGCTGACCTTCAGGATGTAAGCTCTACTGTTGCGATCAACTATCATATAATTCCGGACAAGGCAAATATTGTCTATCAGTCCATCGGCATACACTTTAAAGAGCGGATCATAGACCCTGCAGTGCTTGAGGTGGTAAAGGCTGTGACAGCCAAGTATTCAGCAGAAGAGCTCATTACAAAAAGGCCGGCAGTAAGCGATGCAATGAAACTGGCCCTTACTGAAAGGCTCCTTGAGCACAACATAGCAG
>MHDW01000235.1:0-6963 GCA_001803645.1 Nitrospirae bacterium GWC2_42_7
CAGGCATCCATAATTATAGTTTCAGCAATAATGATGATCTTGCTTCACTTGTTTGTCATAAAAACAAAAACCGGCAAGGCCATGCGCGCTGTTGCCCAGGACAAAACAATGTCGTCTCTATTAGGGATCGACATAGATAATGTAATATCAGTGACCTTTATAATAGGCTCAGGTCTGGCAGCAGTCGCAGGCCTTATGGTAGCAATGTACTACGGCCTTGTAAATTATTCCATAGGATATTCAGCAGGGATAAAGGCTTTCACTGCCGCTGTTCTTGGAGGCATAGGCAGTATCCCGGGAGCAATGATAGGAGGGATCATTCTCGGGCTTATCGAAAGCCTCGGGGCCGGTTATATATCAAGCGAATACAAAGATGCTTATGCCTTTATCATCCTTATTATTATCTTGCTGGTAAAACCAGAAGGCCTTATGGGGAAAACAGCTGAAGATAAGATATGAAGAAATTGCTTGAGAAAACCAGGAAATATTTGATGCCTTTAATTATCGCTCTCTGGTTTTCTTTTCTCCTGCTCCCTTTTAAGGGAATAAAAGCTTCTGCTTTCTTATTTATTGTTCTTTCTTTGGCAATCCCTGCCATGCAACTCCTATCAAATTTCATTAAAAAGATTCATTTGCCTCAAATAGACTTTAACAGGTATATTCCACAAGATAAACGCTATCTCCCGCTACTATTAATTCCGCTGGCTGCGGTCCCTTTTCTGGCTGAAGATTATATTATTGACGTTGCTATCATGTCAGGAATTTATATCATCCTCGCGCTTGGGCTTAATGTTGTTATCGGGTTCACAGGACTTCTGAACCTTGGATTTGTGGCATTCTATGCGATCGGGGCATACAGCTACGCGCTTATAAACACAAACCTCGGGCTTGGTTTCTGGAGCGCTATGCCGATATCTGTTCTTCTAACCACTATCTCAGGCTTTCTGCTGGCAATACCTGCGATGAGACTAAAGGGTGATTATCTCGCTATTGTGACTCTTGGATTCGGAGAGATTGTCAGGCTTATCTTCAACAACTGGGACAGCTTCACAAAAGGGCCTAATGGCATATCCGGCATTGATCCGCCTTTTTTATTTATTTTGCCGATAGATTCACTTCCGGATTTTTATTATCTCGTCCTGTTGCTTGTGATCATCTCCGTCTTCATAATGACAAGAGTAAAGGCATCGAAGATAGGCAGGGCCTGGATTGCGATAAGAGAAGATGAAATCGCATCCTCTGCTGTTGGAATAAACAAGACATTGCATAAATTATATTCCTTTGCGTTCGGAGCTTTCTGGGCAGGACTTGCCGGATGCCTTTTTGCTGCAAAAATGAGATTCGTATCCCCTGAGAGCTTCACGTTCATGGAATCCGTACTTGTTCTTTGTATGGTAATACTCGGAGGGCTCGGGAGTATAAGAGGAGTAATCTTCGGCGCTATAATACTTGTATTTCTTCCTGAAGCCCTTCGTGAAGTACAGATGTACAGAATGCTTGCCTTGGGCGCAGGACTGGTACTTCTTATGATATTCAGGCCGCAAGGCCTTTTTAGAGGTGAAAGTGTATCTACTCGAAGTTAAGGCCCTTTCCAAATATTTCGGCGGCGTACGTGCTGTAGAAGATGTAAGCTTCAACACACAAAGCAGAACTATTTTCAGCATAATAGGGCCAAACGGAGCAGGCAAGACAACTCTATTTAACTGCCTTACCGGCTTTCTTAAGCCTACAAAAGGGAATATTATTTTTTCAGACAAGGATATATCCGGCTCTTCCCCTGATAAGATCAGCCGGATGGGAATATCAAGGACATTTCAGAATATCAGGCTTTTCAAGGAAATGACAGTGATCGAGAATGTTATGGTTGCACAGCACTCAAAAATCCGATGTGGACTTTTGTCCGCCATAATACGCTCGCCTTCTTTCAAACAGGAGGAATTGACAATTAAAGAAAAATCCTTTGAATATCTTGAACTCCTTGGACTAGAAAATTATAAAGACAATATAGCAGGCAGTCTCCCCTATGGAATACAGAGAAAACTCGAGATAGCAAGGGCTCTGGCAACAGAAGCATCCTTAGTACTGCTGGATGAACCTACTGCAGGAATGAACCCTCAGGAAACAGAAGAGATGATGACCACCATAAAAAACCTGAGGGATCTCGGAAAAACCGTTATTCTTATAGAACACGACATGAGAGTGGTTATGGGCATATCCGAGCGTATAATTGTCTTGGATCACGGAGTTAAAATTGCAGAGGGCTCGCCTGAAGAAATAAAAAATAACCCTATGGTAATAGAGGCATATCTGGGGAAGGAGACTCATTAGCCACTATGCTGAAGCTCGAAAAAGTCCATACATTTTACGGCCCCATAGAAGCTCTTAAAGGCATTGTTATTGAAATAAGGGAGGGAGAAATTGTCTCCCTTATTGGAAGCAACGGCGCCGGAAAATCTACATGTCTGATGACAATATCTGGCGTGCTGAAACCTTCCAGCGGAAGGATCTTGCTAAAAGATTCTGACATAACAGGGCTGGCTCCCCATAAGATCGTAGGCAGAGGTATAAGTCAGGTGCCTGAGGGCAGAAGGATATTCCCTAAGCTTACTGTCAGGGAAAATCTTGAGATGGGTGCATTCCTGAGACACGGCGACTTTTCATCTGAACTCGAAAGGATGTTTAAGCTCTTCCCTGTTCTGAAAGAAAGGCAGAAACAATACGGCGGGACTTTGAGCGGAGGCGAACAGCAGATGCTCGCAATCGCCAGGGCATTAATGTCCAATCCCCATATTCTGCTTCTTGATGAACCTTCTTTGGGGTTGGCACCTATAATGGTAAGCAAAATATTCAGGACCATACACGAGATCAACTCAGAGGGAATGACCATACTCTTGGTGGAACAAAACGCAAAGGCTGCATTAAAACTATCTCACAGAGGTTATGTCATCGAGAACGGTAAAATCTCTATTCAGGGCAGAAGCGAAGAGCTCCTGAATGATGAGAAAGTACGCCACGCCTATCTGGGAGAGTAAAACAATTAATAATATGGTCAAACATCAAATCACCCTCCCCTTCATCCCCTCCTCTATGAGCCGTTGGCTCCGAGCCATAGGCCCTCAAGGGAGGGGGACGTTTTTTGATCATTTTTGATAATTATTACAGCCTCGCCCCTTGGGGGAGAGGATAGAGGAGAGGGGTATCTTCTTGCTTATGCACTTGTGAGTAATTCCTCTCTGATATAATAACCTCATGAGCAAAGCAAGGGCGCATCTATTTATCAAGGGCAGAGTGCAGGGTGTTTTCTTCAGGGCTTTCACAAGAAGCGTTGCGCAAAAACTTGGCATTAACGGCTGGGTCAGAAACCTTTACGACAGCAGAGTCGAAGCTGTCTTTGAGGGGGACAGAGGATTGATTGAGCAGACCATTACAGAATGCAGAAAAGGACCTCCAGGTTCATATGTGCAGGACATTGAAGTGTCATGGGAGGAATACTCCTGCATGTTTGAAGGATTTGAAATAAGATAATGAAGAACCCTGTAGCAAGCCACAGGGTATCAAAACAAATACAGATAGTACACGTCATTGCGAGGAGCTTTATCCCGAAGCAATCCCAAAACAAGAGCTTGCTTCGCTTCGCTCGCAATAACAGAGAAAACCCTGTAGCAAGCTACAGGGAATTATCAAATTAAAACTGGAATAAGATATTAAAATATGATATATATTAAGACTGAGAATAAATAATGAATAATAGAAAAAAGAAACTCGGTGAAATGCTCATCGAGGCAGGACTCCTTGATGATGCACAGCTGAAATCTGCCCTCTCTTATCAGAACGAATGGGGCGGAAGAATCGGATCAATCGTCATTAAAAAAGGCTTTGCCACGGAACATGACCTTTTATCTGTTATGGAAAAACAGCTCGGCCTTCCGTGCATATCCCTTGAAAACATCGAAAAACCTGCTGACGAAATTATGAAACTGGTCAGGGTTGATGTCGCAAAAAAGTTCGGAATTTTTCCTGTCAGCCTGGAGGGGAAAAACCTCACTATTGCAATATCTGACCCTACTGACCTGAAAACACTTGATGATATCGGTTTTATGCTCAATGTCAGGATCAAACCTATTCTGGCTCTGGAATCCGATATCAACCGCGCTATTGGGCTCCATTATGAGGGTAATTTCAGTCCGGGCAGTTCGTTTCGGATAGACAGGGAGAAATTAGCTGAAAAAATAAGCCGTACAATGCCATCTGAGATGGAGATTGAACAACTCAGGCATGTTCCTGATCATTCAGAGGTTGACGCTAACAAAGCGCCAAAGCAGGAGGCATCCCAAAAAATAGTTATCGAAAGCATAGTTGATCTGTTGATCGAAAAAGGGATTTTCACAAAAGCTGAATTGATAAATCGCATAAGATCAAAGAAACAGTAACCATCCATTCTTTTCCTTTGATTGACATTCACATATCCTTCTGTAAAAATAACCAATATGATTAAAGATATCGAGAACAAAGTTTTATCAGGCAAGGGAATATCAAGGGAAGATGCCTTGTTTATTTCAACAATATCAGGACATGATATTTTCGATCTGTTCTTTTCAGCCAATAAGATAAGAAATGCTTTCAGGGGGAACAAAATTGATCTCTGCGCCATCATAAATGCAAAGTCCGGTGCATGCCCTGAAGACTGCTCCTACTGCGCCCAATCTGCAAAAAGCTCTTCAGAAATTGCCTCATTCTCTCTCATTGACAAAAATATTGTTTTTAAAAAAGCGAGAGAAGCTAAAGATGGAGGAGCGAAGAGATTCTGTATTGTGACCAGTGGAAAGAAGGCTTCCTCAAAAGACCTTGAAAAAATAGCTGAGATGGTATCAGTAATAAGAGAAATGGGGCTTCTCCCTTGTGCTACACTCGGACTTCTGAACAAAGATGAACTTATCATGCTCAAGGACACAGGGCTCGAAAGATATCATCATAACATCGAGACCTCCGAAAGATTTTTTTCCGAGATATGCACAACACATACATATCAGGATAAGATCAAAACAATGATGCAGGTAAGATCCGCCGGGCTTTCGCTCTGCTCAGGCGGAATATTCGGACTTGGCGAAGAATGGGAAGACAGAATAGATATGGCTTTTGCTTTAAAAGAAATAAATCCTGATTCAGTCCCGATAAACTTTCTGACTCCAATAAAGGGCACCAAGCTCGGCATCAGGGAATATCTCGAACCTTTTGAGGCCCTAAAGATCATAAGTCTTTACAGGCTTATTCTTCCGGACAAGGAAATACGTGTATGCGGAGGCCGCATGCAGACATTGAGCGAATTCAATTCATTTGTCTTTCTCTCAGGAGCAGACGGGCTTCTCATCGGAAACTATTTAACTACTCTCGGAAGAAAATTTGAAGACGATTTGAAACTTATCAGACAATACGGGCTCAGACAGGCCTGATTTTCTCTATCTGTAGTATAATTCTCTCATGTGGAATATACGGATGAGAGCGTCGAAAAAGCACGGAAGGGCAAAAGCGCGGAAGCGCGGAAGCGTAGAAGCTGCATGCAAAATCAACTCCTCACCCCTCACTCCTAACCCCTCACTGTTTAACGAACACATTTCCGGTGCAGAGGGTATATATGAAGAAGCTGAAATACAAAAAATCATTAAAAAATACTCTGAACGTGCACTGAACCATCCGAGGGGCAGGCCGGATGAGATCATTATCTCGATAGAAAAAATTGAAGCAAAGCCAAGACTGATTAAATCTCTTCCAATCGTTACTCTGAAATGCGACACATCCAAGCAGGCAAAGGCAAATATCCTGAAAATACTTTCAGAGGCCGGGATAGGAAAAAAGGCTGTTGATACTGCTTTCAGGATTTTGGATAATAAAAATCCTATGAGAGGAGCTGCCCTTGTTTTCTCAGAATCAGGAACAAGAGCAGAACCTGACAGAGAAAGAGGAGTACGCGCCTCAAGGATTGGTATAACAAAAAAGGCTGAAAAAAAACTTTCTGCTGAACTGAGAAAATTCGGAATAAACACCACAACAGTAAAAGAAGCGGCAATACTTGCTTCAAAAATACTATCATGCCCTGAGGTAATATCCGAATTGTGTGTCTCGGACGATCCTGATTATATTACTGGTTATGTTTCATTAAAAAATTCCGGATACGTCAGGATTACGAATATAAAGAAAAAAGGCGACAGCAAAGGTGGGAGAGTCATTTTCATCAAAGAACAGTCTGATATCGAATCAGTTGTTGTTTTTCTTAAGAAACATCCTGTATTAATCAACAAGATATCAAAATGTAGAGGTATATGTACAATAGATGAGATCTTTAATAGTAATAATCGCTAATCCTGCGGCACGGAGTTCATCAGCAGGAAAAATAGAAAAAGCATCATCTATTATCAATGAAGAGGGTTTTAAAACAGAGATCCTTTTAACTGAAAAATCCAGCCATGCTGTTGACCTTGCCCGTGCTGCACTCAATAAAAATCCTCATCTGATAATAGCAGCCGGTGGCGACGGAACCATTAATGAAGTAATGAATGGTATTGCCGGCAGTCAAACTCCTCTTGCTATCCTTCCCATGGGAACCACAAACGTTCTCGCAAAAGAACTTGGGATTCCGGAGAATATTCACGGAGCCGTGGAACTGGCTGTATCTAATAAACCTAAAATGGTTTCTCTCGGCAGAATTGAACTGGTTCATAACACCTTACCCATCACGCGTTACTTCTGTCTGATGGCAGGCATAGGATATGATGGCAAGGCTGTGCATGACGTGAATCTTAAGATCAAAAATATTTCAGGCAAGACTGCCTATATACTCAGCGGACTGAAGAACTTCCTATCCTATACTCCTGATGAACTTAATCTAACAGTAGACGGCATTCAGCACTCCGGCTATTCAGCTATCATATGCAATGCAAGCAGATACGGCGGCCATATGAAAGTCGC
>MHDW01000235.1:6991-11198 GCA_001803645.1 Nitrospirae bacterium GWC2_42_7
CCTTCTGCGATATGTTCTTGGAATTATGAGGGGCAATCACATAAAAAGCCCTGATGTGGTCTATCTCAAGTCATCCGTGATCGAAGTCAAAGGCAATGCCCATATCCAGATAGATGGTGATTATATCGGCAAAACACCTGCGAAGATAACGGTGGGAAAAAATATACTGAGACTTGTTTATTAAATCTCAAATTATTCTTGTCTGCATGAAGTATGTTGAGCATTTCGCTGCTTTAAATTATAATTAGTTTAAGGAAAGCTATTATAAAGGGAGGCAAAAAACTATGAGCACCACACAACTTAAAAACATGGTTATTGATAAAATTTACAGTATTGATGATAAAGAATTTCTGGCTGCACTAAAAAAAATATTGGACTCCAGCATTTCTTCCGACATCGTTTATAAGTTAAATAAAAAACAGCGGGCAGCAGTTCAAAAAGGCAAACAGCAGATCGCTTCGGGTGAATTTATAACAAATGAAGAGCTGGAAAAAGAAGAAGATAAATGGCTAAACAAATAAAATGGTCGTTAAAAGCTAAAAATGAAAGAAGCGAAATTCTTAAGTATTGGTATGAAAGAAACGGCAATAAAAACTATAGCAGGAAATTATCACAGGAATTAAGGGAAACAGTAAGATACATCTCAGAACATAATTATCTCGGTATTTCAACAGATGAAGAAAATGTGAGAGTGGCTGTATGCGGATACTATATGTTGTTTTATGAAATCAAAGAAGAAGTTGTGGAAATTTTAGCTATATGGGATAACAGAAGGAATCCTCAGGATTTAAGAAAAAAGTGAGCTAAAAAAGCCCTTTCAGGTTAAGCTTAGCCTGATCTATTCATTACTTTCTATTACTCCGCCGCCTAATACAATATCTCCGTCATAAAAAACTGCGCTTTGTCCGGGAGCAGTCGCCCATTGAGGCTCATCGAATATTACTTTTGCCTGTCCCCCTGAAATTTCTATGGATGCAGGCTTGTCCTCCATCATCGAACGGACTTTGACTGTACTTTTGATCAAATTAGAATCAGGTCTTATTATCCAGTTCAGGTCATTAACAAGAATCTCTTTTATTTTCGCATCATCCTGCCTTCCGACATATACCGCATTCTTCAAAACATCTATCTTAATTACATAATAAGGTTCAAGAGAAGAAAGACCAAGCCCTTTCCTCTGGCCTATGGTGTAACAGTAAACACCCTTATGAGTTCCAAGGACTTTTCCATCCTTGCCTATTATCGGGCCGGGCTGTCCTGCAACCGGAGAAAGTGCCTCAATAAATTTGAAGTAGTTCCTGTCCTCAATAAAACATATCTCCTGACTCTCGGGCCTGTCTGCTGCAGCAAGTCCTAATGAACGTGCGATCTCCCTGATCTCCTGCTTCCTGTATTCGCCAAGCGGGAGTATCAGTTTATCCAACTGCTCCTGAGTCAGAACATACAGAACATACGACTGGTCTTTTTTCGGATCAATGCCTTTAAGGAGTGAGTAGTGAGCAGTAAGGGGCAAAGAATCTACCCCCCCATGCCCCCCCTTACTAAGGGGGGGATTAAGGGGGAGTGTCTGCCCCCTCACTATTCTTGCATAATGTCCTGTTGCAATATATTCAGCACCGGTTTTTTTTGCTTCCTGAAGAAGAAATCTGAATTTAATATATTTGTTGCAGAGAATGCAGGGATTTGGCGTCATTCCTTCAGAATATGCGTTAACAAAAGGTTCTATTACCTTGTCTATAAAAACCGGCCTCACATCAACAGCACTATGTCTTATTCCAAGGCTTTCAGCTGTTTTTGATGCGCTCTCAACAGACTCAAGTGAACAGCAGGTGTTAAAACTTGTCCTGTTTCTTGCTTCCCATAGGATAAAGCTCACCCCCTCGACTTCAAATCCCTGCTGCTTAAGTAAAAATGCTGTCACGCTCGAATCAACTCCGCCGCTCATTCCAACAATAACTTTTTTCATATTTTAATATAACAGAAATGAGATACAGGTTCTAAATTTACGGTTAAATGAGAAAATACTTTTTTAGGATTTATCTAAATGAAGGAAACCTGACTTCTTTTATTTTCTCTTGATCTTGCCCCTTAGATCCTCAACTATCTTCCCGGAACTCCCCTTTTCCGAAAACTCTACCAGTTCAACCTTGCCGTCTTTCCGCTCAAAATAGGTCGAATTTTCATTGTCTAATTTTGGAAAATATTTTCCTGATATGTCCTCATACAACTCCACTTTATAAAGTAAACTGCCGTCTTTTGCATCCCAGCCATTAGGGGAAATGCCGAGAAGTCCATTTTTTTCAAGAACAGAATACTTGCCTTCATTATTCTTATATCCAACAAAGTATTTCCCGTCCTCCTTATGATAAACATCCGCATCCATTTCACAGAGTTTCTCTCCAACCATCTCGTAAAATTTATTGTCTTTGATCTTAAACGTCTTGCCAGTGTTGGATAATACCCATTCCGAGGTCATTCTGTCAGGGCTATGTGTCAGTATCACTTTTTCCATATTAAGTGTAGTGTCTCCGAGTTTTTCATAGTCAGTATGCACAACGCTGTTCTTGCAGGAAATGTCATGTATTACTACAGCTTCATTAAATGCTTTAAGTGAATCTATATACCTCTCCTCGCTCCAGGTCCTTTCGATATAATTATTTATATCTCCATAAATCACCGGGGCTGATTCAAATTCTTTTTCTGACATATTCAGGGTCTGGCCCCTTTTTTCAGTGTAAAGTTCAAACCATAATTTCTTATTATTGACCGTGTCAGAACTGAAGATCAAAGTTTCTCCGGCTGTCTTTATCTTTACTCCAATATTTGTAATTCCATGCCATACAGGCGATTTGACCGCCTCTATCGTAAAACCTTCATCACAGTAAATATTCTGATTCTCTTCATAAAATACTGATGAAGAAAAAGGATAGAAACTTTCAGGCTCTACCCATTCTTTATAATATGGGTCTCTGAATAGCATCCTGGGCCTTCCGGTCTTCTGGTTTATAACGATCTTGGCAACATCAGGGCCAACTTCATTGCCATTTCTGTCTTCAATATGAAAAGAAGTCCTGCCTTTTCCCTCATCTCTTGAGACTATCCTGTATCTGGCAAAAGGCCCTATTACAGACACATCGATATATGCTTCGTATGGTATATCTGTTACTGACTTTGAATCAGATGAGAGGCTTCTGTCGAGAGCTGGACCTGATGATTTTATGATCTCTGCATTAATATCTTCAGTTGTTATAAATTTTATCTTATCACTGAAATTAGGCGCATACATATTAAAAAGGGCAAGGTCGCTGAACCACCTTTTGTGATCATCATGGCAGTGTGTCACCACAAGGCCTTTTATTTTTTTCAGGCCATGACCGCCGATCTGCTGGAACAAAGGCGAACCGCAGTCTATGAGATGGCTGGAGTCCCCAATGGTTATCTGATAACCTATGCTTTTTCCCATCCTCGAAAAGGGCCCGAAATCTCCGAGGATCTTTACAGTAATTCCGCCTGTCATTATGAAAGATATTAACACAAGAAATCATGATTTTAAAGCTATTTTCTTAATATTATACAGCGTTGTTTCTTTGATATTTTTTGAATACCAAAAAAAACACTATAATGGTATGATAAAAATGCAGGAATTAATAATACAGAAGCACTATTATGTTTCTAATAAACAAAAAACAATTTCACTTTAAAAGCAGGAGGGAAAAATGAAAAAAAGAATTGCATTGTTTGCAGTAGTGATATTTTTGCTCGGAACAGCCTTATCCTGGGCTGTTGATGTTGAAAAAAGTATCTATTATCAGAAAACATTAACCCAGAAATTAAAATGCACTGTAACTGAGCCCTGTAGTTTCACCTTCAGTCTCTGGGATGCTGAAACAGGAGGCACAGAATTATATACAGAAACCGCGTTTGAGTCTGTACCAAAAACTAAGGTCTTGACCCATGCGATCGGGCCGCTCAGCGGCATTAATTTTTCACAGCAGATATGGGTAGAGGTTGAGACCAATATAAATGGCTTTGATACAATTATTAGTGGAGATCTTTTTTTGGGCACCACCAGGGACAAATTTTTGGTTGCGCCATATGCTATGTGGAGTGAGGTGAGCGAATCGGGACCTCCAGGACCGACTGGACCTATGGGACCAACCGGACCCGCCGGGCCAACAGGACCTGCTGGGCCAATTGGCCCAACTGG
>MHDW01000235.1:11211-11854 GCA_001803645.1 Nitrospirae bacterium GWC2_42_7
AACCGGACCTGCTGGGCCTACCGGACCTGCCGGGCCAACAGGCCCAACTGGACCAATGGGGCCTGCCGGGGCAGGGATCATAGTTACACCCACAAACCAATTCCCCAGATCAAATATCATCAATCTATTAGACCCAACAGGAGTTGTCGGCCAGTACACTTCCATCACGATCGGGACTGATGGATTACCAGTCATCTCATACTATGATGTGACAAACGGGGACCTGAAAGTTCTAAAATGCGTGGATGCTTCATGCACCACCTCAGTCATTCCAAATACTGTGGATTCAACAGGGGATGTTGGCCAATATAGTTCAATAACCATTGGAACAGACGGATATCCTGTCATTTGTTACTTTGGCAATTCACAAAATGACCTGAAAGTAGCAAAATGCGCAGATGCCTCCTGTTCTTCTACTACTACTCCTCCAACTACGGTGGTAACAGGTGGCATCAGCAAGGGCACCTCAATAATGATCGGGACGGATGGTAATCCGGCTTGCTCCTACTATAATGGCAGTAAACTTAAGCTATTAAAATGCGGGGATGCTTCCTGTACTTCTTATGCATCTACCAATGTAGATTCAACAGCAGACTCCGGAAAATACTCTTCAATAACCTCCGGGGTTAACGGCTTCCCGGTT
>MHDW01000235.1:11887-20717 GCA_001803645.1 Nitrospirae bacterium GWC2_42_7
AAGGTGGCGCAATGCACTGATGCTTCCTGTTCATCCTCTACAACAATAAATACCGTAGACTCAACAGGAGATGTAGGTGAGAATTCTTCTGTAACTATTGGCGTTGACGGCTTTCCTGTTGTCTCCTATTATGACACTACAAACAAAGACCTGAAGGTAGCAAAATGCACTGATGCCGCCTGTTCAGCCACCACAAAAAATACCATAGATTCAGTAGGAGATGTCGGCCAGTATAATTCAATTACAATCGGGCTGGATGGCCTGCCTGTTATCGCTTACTATGACAACTCATCCAACAAAGACCTGAAGGTAGCAAAATGCGGGGATGCTTCCTGCACTCCTGCTTTGGTTACAAAAACCATAGTAGATACAACTGCCACATCAGACCCCAATGATGTAGGACAATTCACCTCGATTACGATCGGCGCTGACGGATTCCCTGTCGTCTCATATTATGATGTAACAACCGGAGACCTGAAAGTTCTGAAATGCGCTAACCAGTTCTGTATTCCCAACTGGACCAGAAGATAGAAGAGGTTTCTTTTTAATCACCCTCTCCCTGACCCTCCCACGTCAAGGGGGAGGGGAATAATAGAATCCGTAGTTACAAAACTGATCATTTAGCCAACTTAATTCATGAATTTCTCAGATGCAGGGAAAAAATTACTTGAATGTATAAGATCCAACATTTCAGACAATGACATAGTGTCAGGAAAACGGAGATTATAAATCTTTCAAAACCTGAGGATTTCAAGAAATTTTTTAGCTGTATTTGAGAAATATAGAACTGATTTATGAATAATATGGGTTAGATACATGATAGTTTACTATGTTGAAGTTCATTTTAAGCTGAAAAATCTTGTCTTTACTCTTCCAAAACTATATCTGTCTTGATATGCAGTTCTCTGAGTTGTTTCATTTCAACGTTTGAAGGCGCCCCTGACATCATGCAGGATGCCTTTTGCGTTTTTGGAAAGGCTATAACATCCCTTATTGAACTTGCTCCGACCATCAGCATTACAAGCCTGTCCAGTCCGAGGGCAATCCCGCCATGAGGAGGCGCACCGAACTGAAGTGCATCAAGGAGAAAACCGAATTTAAGTTTTGCATCCTCATCCGAGATATTAAGCCTCCCGAACATTTTTTTCTGAATATCCTGCCTGTGTATACGGATACTCCCGCCTCCGATCTCATATCCATTCAAGACAATATCATATGCCTTTGCCTTTAGTTTCGAAAGATCGGTGTCAGGAGAAGAAAGCTTTTCAATATCCTCCTCAACAGGAGATGTAAACGGGTGATGCATAGCCTGAAACCTGCCTTCCTCCTCATCCCACTCAAATAGGGGAAAATCTATTATCCATACGAATTTATATCCAGGTTCGATCAGATCAAGCCTCTTGCCGAGTTCCAGTCTCATACGGCTTAATACGTCATATACGATCTTTGGCTTGTCTGCAACAAAAAGCATCAGGTCGCCATCTTCTGCCTGTAGTCTTTCAGCCATATTCTTCAGCACCTCTTCAGGGAAGAACTTGGCGATCGGAGAATCAAATCCTTTCTTAACTTTTATCCATGCAAGGCCCTTTGCCCCAAAAGACTGTGCTTCTGCTGTGAGGTTATCTATCTCTTTTCTCGAAAGACCTGCCATGCCCTTTCCGTTTATGGCCTTTACCATGCCGCCTGAATTAAGTGCATCAAGAAATACCTTGAAAGTCCCCTGGCCTGCAAGGTCTGCCATATCCTTTAGTTCGAGTCCGAATCTAAGGTCAGGCTTGTCATTTCCGAACCTGTTCATCGACTCCTGAAAACTCATTCTCGCAAAAGGAGTTTCAATATCAATGTCCAGCACTTTTTTAAATATGTCTTTCATCATACCTTCGATAAGCAAGAGAATATCATCCCTGTCAATAAAAGACATCTCAAGGTCGATCTGCGTAAACTCAGGCTGTCTGTCAGCCCTCAGGTCTTCATCCCGGAAACATTTCACTATCTGAAAATATTTTTCGAGCCCTGCAACCATCAATATCTGCTTGAAAAGCTGTGGTGATTGAGGCAATGCATAAAAATGCCCGGGGTTCAGCCTGCTCGGCACAAGATAGTCTCTTGCACCTTCAGGTGTGGATTTTGTGAGAATTGGGGTTTCGATCTCAAGGAAGCCCTTTTCATCAAGATAGTCTCTTGTTATTTTTGATATGCGATGGCGCATGATGAGGTTCTTCTGCATCTCCGGCCTTCTCAGATCAAGATACCTGTGTTTAAGACGAAGAGATTCCCCTGCTTCAGCAGCCTCTTCCATGTTATAAGGAAGCGGAGACGCCTCATTCATTACTTCGAGTTTTTGGACATACATCTCTATCATGCCGGTTGGAATGTTCGGGTTTTCTGTTCCCTCAGGTCTTTTTCTTATCTCCCCTGTAACAGCAATAACATACTCTGCTCTGAGGCCATGAGCCTTTTCATGAGCATCCTCAGCTACATCAGGGCTGAATACTATCTGGCAGAGTCCGCTTCGGTCCCTCAGGTCTATGAATATAAGACCTCCGTGGTCCCTTCTCCTGAAGACCCATCCTGCAATTGTTATTACAGAACCGATCTCGGTCTCTCTGATATCGCCGCAGACTCTATCCCTTGTCACTCTGCCTCCCAATATTCAGTTCATGGGTCATTTTTCTTAGTTCCTCTGGAGAGATATGTCTGGAAGCTCCGGGCTTAAGGTCTCCCATTTCGAGCCCGTTGATCCTTATGCGCATCAATCTCATTACCGGATGCCCTGCCATTTCGAGCATCCTCCTTATCTGGCGTTTCTTCCCTTCATATATCGTCATCTCTATCCATGAATTGTTCTCTGTTTTTCTCAAGCGTTTGACCTTGGCAGGCGCTGTAATCGCCCGATCAAGCTTCACGCCTCTCCTGAGTTTTTCCATATCTTCTTCTTCAAGAAGACCCTTGATCTTAACAAGATATGTCTTTGGTATTTTCTTTGAAGGATGTAGTATTGCCTGTGCAAAATCGCCGTCATTAGTAAGAATGATCAGACCCTCTGAATCATAATCCAGACGGCCGACAGGAAATACCCTTTGTTTTATTCCTCCAAGAAAAAGGCTGATAGCCGGCCTCCCTTCAGGGTCGCTTAATGTTGTTACAACACCTTTCGGCTTATTGAAAACAAGATAGACCTTTTTCTCAGGTCTGATGAGGAGCTTGCCCTTGACTTTAATATGGTCTTTTGCAGCATCTGCCTTCATACCTATCACAGCAACCTTTCCATTGACCGTGACACTGCCTTCGATAATAAGTTCCTCTGCTTTTCTGCGCGAGGCAAGTCCCATCTCAGCAATTATCTTCTGAAGACGCTGTTCCATAGGCATAAATAATAACATAAAAGAGCAGTTGTACACATTCTACAGCTCCCTTATCCGCTACTGGAGAAAACATTTTCAATAATTTATAAACATCAATTTGTTATAATCAAATAACACGCGATATTTTGTAAAAAGCTTTAATATAAACTAAATTGAAAAAGCGGAGGTATTGCTGATGTCTTGGGGTTTTTCGTTTCAGTTGTTTCCTGGAGAAAATATTATCGAAGATTCAACAAATAAAAGCCATTCTGGCGTAAAGCCAGCCTACTCAGTTTTCCTGACGAACAAGCGTGTTATTTTCCGTTTTGACGGTCTGGGCAGTTCTCTTACCCAATCTTTTTTTTACAACGAGGTGCTCGATGTAAAACCTGTTAAACGGGTATTCGTAAATTATCTTCATGTTAAAACATCCAAAAAGGAATTTTTTATAAATACTTCAGATACGGATTACTGGTCAGGCAAGATATTGGATATAAAAGAAAAGATCAAAGAATTGCCTTCCCCTGAGGGAAAAACAGCCGAATCGTCAACAGAAAGGGGGAAAAGGGAACTGCTCGACATGCTCACAATCCTCAGAAAAAACTCCCTCCTGACCGACAATGAATTCGATGAAAAAGTGCATGCTCTCGATAAAATGGATACTTAGGAATATACTGAACTTATGTGCTGACATACAAGCTTTTCCCTGCTGTTAATTTTTATTTAACTCCGCATATAAATTTCTGTTATAATGTCTGCAAAACCTATGGTTTGTGGTTTATTCTTTCTATTAGGAGGGTTTCAGAATTGCAGAATCAAAAACTGAACAGGAGAACAAACTATGGCTCTGATTTTAATAATCGATGATTCAACTTATATGCGCAGCATTATACGCAACACACTAAAAGAAGAGGGCCTTGAAATACTTGAGGCTGAAAATGGGTTAAAAGGCATCCAGATGATATCTGAGCATTCACCTGATTGCGTTCTTCTAGACATTATTATGCCAGGCATGGACGGAATAAAGATCCTGAACACCCTGCAGGAAAGAGATTCAAAGATACCTGTAATTATAATCACAGCCGACATACAGGAAAGCACCCGCAAACAATGCCTTGAACTGGGTGCCTTCGCATTTATCAATAAACCCCCGAAGAAAGAGGAACTTGTCAGTGCAATTAAAAAAGTACTGGCCCGGGAAAAGGAGCTTAAACAATGAAACCGAACCCGGAACAACTTGATATTCTAAAGGAGCTTATCAATATCGGCGTTGGAAGAGCTGCTGGAGTATTGAGCGAGATGGTAAACAGCCGCATCAGCCTGCAGGTCCCATATATCAAAGTACTGTCGCCATCTGAATTAAAACAAGAGATGGAAAAGCTTGGCAATTACAGAGTATCTGCTGTACGGCTTGGGTTTAATGGGCCTTTTTCAGGCTCAGCTGCGCTCGTCTTTCCTCCGGACAGCGCATCAAAGCTGGTTTCTGTTCTCACCAATGAAGAATCTGAATCCCTTGACCTGGATTCAGTCAGAATAGGTACACTTAGCGAAATTGGAAATATTGTGATTAATGGCGTGATGGGATCGATCTCAAATGTTCTTAAACAATGCATTAACTATTCTTTGCCAAACTATTTTGAAGACAATATCATCAACTTCTTGATGACACCAAAACCTGACCCAAATGCTATCATCCTGCTGGCGCGTACGCGTTTTATTATTGAACAGCTCCATATCGAAGGCGATATAATACTGATTTTTGAAGTCGGGTCACTCGATGCATTGCTCTCAGGAGTAAACCCCGGTTCTGAGGAAACAGCTTGAGCGATTCAGAAACTGCTGCAAACAAATTCTTCATGTTTGACTATGTCCCTATCGGAATATGTGTTTTGCGTAAGGATTATGTTGTTCTGTTCTGGAATAACTGCCTTGAGGACTGGACAGGGATTAGCAAAGGCAGGATTATAGGTACGAACATCGCCGAACATTTTCCTCATCTTAAAACTTCTAAATACCAAAGCCGCCTTAAAGACATATTTGAGGGCGGTCCTCCGACAATCTTTTCATCCCAGCTCCATAAGAATATCTTTCCTTCTCCTTTGGAAAACGGACAGTCCCGCATTCAGCATACAACTGTAACCTCTGTGACAACAAAAGAAGACGCAGGATACCACGCCCTCATTGCTGTTCAGGATGTTACTGACCTGACGCACCGCATACACGGATACAGAATAATGCGGGATCATGCAATCGAAGAGATCAAGGAGCGTGAACATGCAGAGCAGGAACTGTTGAAGGTCCATGCCGGGCTTGAACTCAGGATAATGGAACGCACAGCTGACCTTGTCTCTTTGAACGAACAGCTCCAGAGAGAGATCACAGAGAAAAAAAGAGCTGAAGAAGAACTGAAACAACTCATTTTCACACTCAATACTCTTGTGGATCATATGCCTGAAGGAGTCGCTTTGCTGGATTCTGAACATCGCGTTATTCTTGCAAATCAGATAGGAGAAAAGAACCTTTTGACAATTGCCGGGGCAAAGGTGGGTGACAAATTAAAAGACATATCAGGGCAACCCCTTGAGAAATTTCTAATCTCTCATTCTGACATGTCTTACCTCGCACTGGAAATAGACGGTCAGTCCAAATGCATTTTCGAATTGAGAGCAAAGACCATCGTCCAGAACAATGTTTTTAACGGTACAGTGCTTGTTCTGAAAGACGTTACCGAGGAGAGAAAGTATGAAGAACGTATACATTCTCATGAACGTCTTGCCTCTGTCGGGCAACTCGCAGCAGGAATCGCTCACGATTTCAACAATATTCTTACAGGTATCATCGGGCTTGCAGATAACCTTGTGACAGATTATTCTTTGCCTTCTGAAGAAAAACATATGGTCGAAGACATACTACAGAGCGGCCTGCGCGCCTCACAATTGATAAGTCAGATCCTCGATTTCAGCAGAAAGTCAATAAATGAGATGAAATCCTTTAATCTGGTCCCTTTTTTAAATGATTTTTCCAAATTCGTCAGAAGAACAATACCGGAAAACATAGAGATCTCCACTGAATGCAGTTATGAAGAACTTTTTTTAAGGGGGGACCCGTCAAAATTGCAGCAGGTACTTGCCAATCTGGCTTTAAATGCCCGAGATGCTATGCCGGAGGGAGGTTCCTTAAAATTCACTTTATCGAGTATAAACATTGAACATGGTGAGAATTCACCAATTCCGGAACTTTCACACGGTGAATGGATAGTCCTTGAAGTAGCTGATATTGGTTCAGGAATCAAGTGCGAGATACTTCCGCATATATTTGAACCTTTCTTTACTACAAAAGAAGTTGGGAAAGGCACAGGCCTCGGGCTTTCTCAAGTATACGGCATAATAAAGCAGCACGATGGCCATATTGAATTGGAAACAGAACCCGGTAAAGGCTCTTCTTTTAAAATATACCTGCCTGCAAGCAAGTCAAGAACTGAATCAGCACCTCAGGGAAAGAATCTTAGCATGCCTAAAGGACATTCTGAGACCATTCTGGTAGTGGAAGATAATGAAACTATCTGCAATCTTGTTAAAAGAAAACTCAGCAAGCTCAATTACAATGTTATTACAGCAACAAACGGCTTAGATGCATTAAAGATATATGAGAACATGCAGACTCAAATAAAGCTGGTAATTACTGATCTGGTTATGCCCAGAATGGGTGGCATTGAATTAAGCAAGATTCTGATAAGCAAAACACCATCAGTAAAAATTATTGCCATGAGCGGTTATCCTCTTGGTTCTAAGAGGAAAGATTTAACTGATGCAGGCATTATGGAATGCATACAAAAACCCTTTAGCAGCCAGGTCCTTGTTCAGGTGATAAGCAAGGCCCTTGATAAAAGCTGATAATCAAGTCAGCTGAAGTCTAAAAAAAGCAGAATAATAAGAGGGAAGCCGGATTAATCCGGCTTCCC
This sequence comes from Nitrospirae bacterium GWC2_42_7, assembly GCA_001803645.1. Taxonomy (GTDB): domain Bacteria; phylum Nitrospirota; class Thermodesulfovibrionia; order Thermodesulfovibrionales; family UBA6898; genus GWC2-42-7. Next base: position 19,193 of record MHDW01000235.1, read on the forward strand.
TCTTATTATTTAATCGAGCAAGACCTAACTGGTCTTAGCAGCCCTTCGGGCTTCAACCACCGCCGTAAAATAAGCTGTTTATCTCTGAAAAACTCAAAGATCCGGATATTTTTAGTTTGTTTTCCTTGCAGTTAGGACATGTTTCTTTCTTCAGTTCAGTCTCGTCATTTAGCATAGTTGCGTAATTATTCCCGCAGTTCTCGCATACGCATCTACTATAGGATAATGCTCCTGTTTCCATATTTCTATTCACCTCCATACTTAATACAATGGTTTCATTGTTAATTGATTATATCACAATGTGGCTAAATTTTCCACTATTTAGGGGTTTTTGCAGGTAATCAAGTCAGGAAGGCAACGTAAAATCCAGTATCTTGTTTCTCAGGATAACAATTTCAAAAGCCAGTGTAGATATTAATGCCATCGCAGATAAAAATACTGCGGTCGAATCAGAAAAAAATCCAACGCCATTGTCCGCATATAACAAAGCAAATGTTTTGCCCCTGATCTTGATCGGGAGAATAATCGCATCCTGGGGAAGTACTGATAACATCTTTATCAATGGTTCATTGCCTTTTATATCAGTTATCGGTCCCCTGTATTTTACTCCTCTCCTAATTACCTCAGAAAAAATGGGTGAATCTCCCGAAATTATTTCGAACTTATCTACTTCAAAACCACCTGCTTTCCATCCCTTGACCTTTCCATCTTTCACAATAAAGAGCGCAACTCTTTTGGCTGATTTATATGATTCTTTAATGAGAAGATCTGATAGCTCATCAATACCCATGATCTCAGCAAAAGCTGTTTTAATTTTGTCTGCCGGGAGTGCTTCGCTCTTAGTATCAGGCTCAAAGCGTCCTGTTAAAGAATATCTCACCGCTCCTTTTATCCCGTAATACTTGTATAGCGCAGATTTAAGTCTTAATTCCGTTATCACATACGGGATAATATTTAATCCTGTTACAAAACTAATCTCATCTGTATGACTAATATCTCTTGGATTCAGCATGGCAGTATGAAGTTTATTCTTCACTTTCCTGAAAGGCAGTACCATATATTTTTCTGCTGTTTCTTTGTTAATGCAGTTGATTACTTCTTCAGGAATAGAGTTAAGCGCCTCAGGAGATACAGCAGGCAGTTTATACAATTTACTGAGAAACATCGATACTTCTTCCTCTTTGAGAAAGTGAAGCTCAATCATATTTGTACCGATTCTTCCCCAGCATTCCTTCTGCCTTTTTAGCCCCTGCTCCAGTTGCTGCTTTGTTAGAAGCCCTTCCTTGACTAACGCTTCACCTAATCTCATATTTTTATTATACCTCAATCTTAACGTTGAACTACTTTTGCAATATTATCAGACATGATTAACAGATATATACATTTACTAATGCAATACCAGTCAGGATATTCTAAATCCCCTTTAGTTTTCTGGGTCATCGCGTAAGAGTGTGGGTCTTTTATCTGGTTTTTTCTCATTTTGTGTGGGTATTTACTTCCCCTCCCTTGAGGGGAGGGGATTGAG
>MHDW01000236.1 GCA_001803645.1 Nitrospirae bacterium GWC2_42_7
ATCTCAGGAGGACAGAAGCAGAGAGTTGCGATTGCGAGGGCGCTGGTGACAAATCCAAAGCTCGTGCTTGCTGATGAACCTACCGCCAATTTAGATCACAAAACAGCATATATGGTCATAGACCTGATGAAAAAAATGAGGAATGAATTCAAGACAACCTTTATTTTTTCGACCCATGACCAGAAGATTGTTGCAGAGGCAGAGATAATATACACACTCGAAGATGGTGAGGTGAAGGGTAAAGAAGGAAGGGGGGGCAGAACCAATGGGTAATATCTTCAAGATAGCCTTAAGAAACATCATGAGGTACAAAAGAAGGACGCTCCTGACAGTCTCGCTCATAACCATAGGTGTTGTCTTTGTGCTTGTGTTCATGTCTGTGTCAGGCTCTTTCAAAAACATGATGACAGGACAGATAACAGATGCGATGCTGGGACATGTGCAGGTGCACAGAAAGGGCTATGTGTCATCCATAGAGAACCTTCCTCTAAATCTGAACATGAAAGCAGGTGCAGTCAAACGCGCAGAAAACATGCTTGATAAGCAGCCTGAAGTAGAGGCCTACTCTCCGAGGATAAAATTTGGCGGCATGTTCAGCACTTTTGTTGAGACAACAAACATCAGACTCAACGGCGTATATCCTGACAAAGAGTTCAAGACAGTCCCGCTTCTTCCCTCAAGGATAATAAGCGGTGAAAAAACGATAAAGCAGGGGGAGATACTTCTTCCTGAGCTTCTGGCAAAGGGCATGAAGGTGAATATTGGTGACACTGTTGTCATTGTTGCAACAAACAGGGACGGCTCTGTTAACGGAAAACAGTTCAGGGTCAGCGGAATACTTCAGAGTGTGACAGGTCCTGGCGGTAGGGACGGTTACATACATTTTGACGATGCAGTTGAAATCCTCAGGATGGAAGAGGCCGAGATAAGCGAAGTTGCGATCAGGCTGAAAAACTTCAACAAACTCCATCAGTTCAGCAATAAGATTGAAAGCCTTCTCTCTAAAGAGCTGAACAAAGAAGGCAAGCCGATTTTTGAAGTGCATACATGGGAAAAGCTGTCTCCATTTTTCAATATCGCAAAGATGATTGATGTAATGACGTTTTTTGTAAAACTCATGCTTATAGCAATCGTCTTAATCAGCATAATGAATGTGATGATCATGGCTGTTTATGAGAGGATCAGGGAGATCGGCACCATAGCGGCAATGGGCACACTTCCAAAGAAAATACTCTCTATGTTCGTGATTGAGGGCTTCTGCCTCGGAGTTGCAGGCGCAATCGCCGGCAATATTGTTGGAATAGCGATAGTCTTTATTATTAACCTGTCTAAAATAAGATTTGATTTCGGGCAGCAGAAAGACCTGCTTTTACAGACAGGGATAAATCCGATTGATATTGCGGTCATATCAATAACAGTTATCATCGTATCTGTAATAGCGAGCCTTCAGCCGGCGTTCAAGGCTTCGCGCATGGAGCCTATAAAGGCGCTGAGACATGTATAGGAGAAATGTTATGTTGAAGAATTTTATTGCTTTGATGATTATATTATTTGCCGGCCCTGTCTATGCAATAGACGGCTCGTCGCTTTTGAAAGAGGTGGACAGGAATCTTAGCCCTGAGTCGTACGAGTCGTACAGAAAACTCATTAATATAGAGCCGGACGGCAGGAAAAAGGAGTTCACCCTGTTTACCGTCAAAAAGGGTACAGACAAGGTCGTCTCTTTATTCCTTGCCCCTGCAAGCGAAAAGGGCAGAAGTACCCTCAGGCTTGGAGATAATATGTGGCTCTATATTCCCAATGTCGGCAAGCCCGTCAGGATAACAAGTCTTCAATCCGTGGTCGGCGGGGTATTTAATAACGCGGATATACTCCAGCTCGATTACTCGGCGGAATACAATGTGGAAAAGGTCGAAGAAAAAGGAAACGAAATTCTGCTTCATCTCAAGGCAAAGACAAAAACCGTGGCTTATGACAGGCTGAAGATATGGGCTGACAAAGGCAAAAAACTCCCGGTAAAAATTGAGTGCCTCACAGAGGCGAATATGCTGATAAAGACCCTTTATTTCAAAGAGGTGAAGGAGTTTGGCGGAGGGATAGTCAGGCCGGCCGTGGTCGAGACTGACAGCCCGTTATACAAAGGCTACAAATCTGTGATGATATTTGCAAAGCTGAAGAAAAGGGACTTTAAGGACGAGGTCTTCACCCTCACCTTTATGCCCAATATTGAGTCATTGAGATAAAGGCGCATTTATGAAATCAAAAATAACAAAACATGAATATGTAAGCAATACAAAAATGTCTTTGATTGTGGTCGGATTTATTGCTCTCTACTGGCTGTTCGAATCTTTTCTGCATGCTGTAATCTGGAATGACAGAACTCTGGCAGAACAATTGTTTTTGCCGGATAATCATGAAATGTGGATGCGTCTATTGGTTGTTTTCATTATTATTCTGCTCGGTTTTTATACAAAGCGCATGCTGAATAAACAAATGGCTGCAGAAGAACAGACAAAACTTGCCTATGCCGAGCTTAGTCAGATATTCAATACTTCGGTTGACGGCATGTGTGTTATTGATAAAGACTTCAATGTGCTCCGAATTAACGAGACCTTTAACACGCTGTTAGGGATAAGCAAAGATGAGGCAGCCGGCAAGAAGTGTTATGAGATATTTTACGGTTCAGAGTGTAATACTCAGAAATGTCCACTGAAACTCATTTTAGGTGGAGAGACGCGAGTTGAATTTGAGTCTGAAAAAACACACATTAAAGGCGCCGGAATACCTTGTTATGTAACTGCAACTCCCTTTCGGGCAGCTGAGGGAGAACTGATCGGTATTGTTGAAAATTTCAGGGACATCTCGGACCGCAAGCAAACAGAAGCTTACATAAAAAATATATTCGAAAGCATGGGGGAAGGCCTTGCTGTAATCGGCCGCGATTACAGAATCATTACAGCAAACAGAGCTTACGGCAAACAGGTTAATGCTCCAATTGAAGATATTATAGGAAAACATTGTTATGAAGTCCTTTACCATGTTGCTGCACCCTGCCATGAAACAGGCAATATGTGCGTTGTCAGGGATGTATTTGAAACAGGCGCTCCGCAAAAAAATATTTACACTTATAAGGACAATAAAGGCAATCCTGTTTATATAGAATCAAGCGCCTATCCGGTGAAAGATGCAACAGGAAGAATCAGCTCTGTCATTGAAACCATAAATGATATAACAGAAAAGACAAAACTTGAAGAACAGCTCCGTCATGCCCAGAAACTGGATTCAATCGGCACGCTCGCAGGAGGCATTGCTCATGACTTCAACAATATCCTTAATGTAATAATAGGTTTTGGAAGCCTCATGGAAATGAAGATGAGAGAAGATGATCCATTGAGGTCCCACCTCAAAGAGATATTTACAGCCTCAGAACGGGCAACACATCTGACACGTAGCCTCCTCACCTTCAGCAGAAAACAGATAATGGAAATAGAACCCATAAACGTAAACGAAATTGTCATCGGAATAAAGAAAATGCTTTCAAGTATTATTGGCGAGGACATAAAACTGGTAACAATACAAAAAGATAAAGATCCGATTGTCATGGCAGATTATGGCCAGATTGAGCAGGTATTGATGAATCTTGCGGTAAACGCCAGAGATGCGATGCCTGCCGGCGGCGGATTAACTATTGAGACCTCAATTGTGGAACTGGACGAAGGGTATAGAAGGTCTCATGGTTATGGAGAGCCCGGCAGATATGCCCTTATATCAGTAGCTGACACAGGCGTTGGAATGGACGAGGAGACAAGAGAGAAAATATTTGAGCCCTTTTTTACGACCAAAGAAGCAGGCAAGGGAACAGGGCTCGGACTTTCAATTGTCTATGGAATAACCAAACAGCATGATGGATATATTGATGTTTTGAGCAAACAGGGAAAAGGCACAACATTCAACATATATCTTCCTTTAACTAAATCGGGAACTGAAGAGACAGAAATGGTTGCACTTCCTCCTCCGGCAGGCGGAACTGAGACTATTCTTCTGGCAGAGGATGAAGCACAGGTGAGAAAACTCACGAAAGAGGTGCTTGAAGGAGCCGGATATACTGTCATAGAAGCCCAGGACGGGCTGGATGCTGTAGATAAGTTCATGGAGAATAAGAACAAGATCCGGCTGCTTTTGTTCGATGTTATTATGCCCAATAAAAACGGCAGGGAGGCTTTTGATGAGATAAAAAAGATAAATCATGAGGTCAAGAGTATTTTTATAAGCGGATATTCTGCAGACCTTCTCAATATAAGGGGAGTTTACAACAAGGATTTAGTTTACCTGGCAAAACCTGTTGCGCCGAGTGATCTCTTGAGAAAGATAAGAGAAGTGCTGGATAAGTGACAGAAAAGCTGATCATTACCTGGTTCTTTGTTATTTGCTTAATGCTAAATGCGCATTTTGTTGAAGCGACTGAAGAATACTCCTTTGACGTCTCTGAGACTGAGAAAAAGTCCTATCATATCGGCGGCTATATTGAATTCAGGCCGGCAGTCTTCAGCCTTGATAAAGAGGCATCTCTTTATAAGCTGAAGTTCTACAATCGCGAGGAAGGCGGAACCTTCGAGGAATATAATGCGAAATTCCAACTAGAAAGCAGTCTTGAAAAAGGCATCGCAAAACTCTTTATAAAGACAAACACAGACTACAAAGAAAATTACCTTGGCGAGGATCAGAAGACAACTATTTATGAGGGATTCTTGTCATTAAAACCTTCATCATCCCTATCCATAGACATCGGCAAGAAAACCCTGAGATGGGGCAAAGGCTATGCCTGGAATCCAGTGGCCTTTATTGACAGGCCCAAAGACCCTGAGGACCCTGAACTCGGGCTTGAAGGTTTTATTGTTGCATCAGCAGATTACATAAAGAGTTTTGAAGGGCCATTGAAAACAATCTCTTTTACACCTGTTTTAATCCCTGTTTACGAGCATGTGAATGATACCTTCGGCGATATAAACAAGCTAAATTTCGCAGGGAAGCTTTATCTGCTATTGTACGACACTGACATTGATTTCATGATACTCACCGGCGGGAGCAGGACAACGAGATACGGCATGGATTTTTCGAGAAACATAACTCCAAATCTGGAGATACACGGGGAATTCGCATTTATAAACAACTATAAGAAAATGTTCATCAACTCAACCGGAGGAATTTCAGAGACTGAATACAACGCTTACAGTTATCTTGCCGGGATGCGGTATCTTACTGAAAAAGACACTACATATATTTTTGAATATTATAGAAACGATACCGGCTTCACTTCCAGAGAGATGAGGGATTACTTCACGTTTATAAATAGCGCCTATGATGCGTATCTCTCAACAGGCAGTGATCTGCAGATCAAAAAAGCTTTAAAAATAACAGAGGCAGGCTACGGCAGAATTAACCCCATGAGAGATTATCTGTATCTCCGGATAAGCCAAAAAGAGCCTTTTGACATTCTCTACTTCACTCCTTCCATCACATGGATATACAATATAAACGATAAAAGCTCTGCTCTTTCACCGGAACTTCTCTATACAGGCATTACAGATCTTGAACTCAGGCTGAAGGCGACTCTTCTCGCAGGTCAACGCCTCAGTGAATACGGAGAAAAACAGAATGACTCCCGCATAGAGTTCCGGGCGCGATACTACTTTTAAAATTCCCTGGATGTTGTTAGGGGTGACATGGCAGAAAAAAGATGAATTCTCTCCGATCGCGGATCTGATAAAGACCCTTATGGAAGATTTTGGCGTAAAGTTCTATATCTGTGCCTCATGTGTAAAACACTATGGGCTTGATAAGGTCGAGCTGTTGCCAAATACAGAAGTTAAGCCGGGTTTTTTTTGGGAGAGATGCTTCTTGAGCGCGTGGGATTAACGTTCTGGTCAGATCCTGAATGGGAATGTTTTGTGAGAAGGTCATTGAAGACTTATACAGCGGAATTATTGACTGAGAAAAGACCTCAAGAACTGAATTTATTCAGCACAAGCTCCTGTCCGCATTTCTTGCAAACAACAATATCCCCCCTTTTTTTGTCATTGAATTTCTGCATTTTTCCGCATTGCGGACATTTTTTATATCCCATAAGCGCTGACAACAATGGAATGAAGTAAAGCATAAATTATGCTACCATAAAAACCATGGAATCTGATTTTTTAAAATCACTGGTTATAATCTTCGGCGCCTCTGCTTTAGTGGTATTTTTTTTGCACAGGCTGAAAATACCTTCTATTGTGGGATTTCTTGTTTCAGGGATTATTATCGGGCCTTACGGCATAGGACTGATAAAAGAAACTCATTCGGTTGAGATGATGGCCGAGATCGGCGTTGTCCTGCTCCTCTTTACTATCGGCATCGAGTTTTCGATGGCAAAACTGACAAGAATGAGGAAGGCTGTTATTGCAGGCGGCAGTGTTCAGGTATTGCTCACCATAGGGTTTTCTGCTGCAGCTTCTTTCCTTGTGATAGGTGATATCAACAGGTCCTTGTTCTTCGGCTTCCTTATCGCCTTAAGCAGTACAGCGATCGTACTTAAGATGCTCTCTGAAAAAGGTGAGATAGACTCTCCGCATGGCCGCACCATGGCAGGGATACTGATCTTCCAGGATATCTGTGTTGTTCCACTTATGCTTATCACACCATCTTTGGCCGGAGAAACAATAAACCTGCTGGATATAGCAATGAAAATGGCAAAGGCTGCTCTTATCATCGGGATAGTGCTCTTGAGCGCAAGATGGGTTGTTCCCGGACTGCTGCATCAGGTCGTCAGGACAAAGAGCCGCGAACTCTTCATAACTACGATAATAGTACTTTGCCTCGGGATCGCTCTTCTAACTTCAAAGTTCGGCCTCTCCCTTGCCCTCGGTGCTTTTTTGGCAGGGCTTATCATATCAGAGTCTGAGTATGCGCACCAGGCAACAGCAGACATACTGCCGTTCAAAGAGAGCTTTATCGGACTCTTCTTTGTCTCTGTCGGCATGCTGATGAATACCGGTTATCTGTTCGGGAACGGCCTGCAGATAGCGGTTGTTGTCGGATTTATATTTATTGTAAAAATAGCTACTGGTGTAATCGCAGCATTAATAACAGGAACCCCTCTGAGGACCGCAATTCACGCCGGCCTCGGGCTTGCGCAGATCGGAGAATTTTCGTTTGTTCTTGCGATCACAGGAAAGGCCTCTGGCCTGATCACAGAGGATTTCTATCAGATCTTTCTTTCATCTTCAGTTGTGACAATGATGCTGACTCCTTTTGTCCTGAGAACAGCGCCTTCTGTATCAGGCTGGCTGGCATCAAGGCGCCATTTAAAAAGAGCAGGAAGACTTAAAAAGGGGGCTGAAGCAGACGGTTTCCCGAGGAGAAGAGAGGGGCATGTAATAATTATCGGGTTCGGCCTGAACGGCAGAAACCTTGCAAGGGTACTGAAAGAAGCAGAGATCCCCTATGTAATTCTTGAAATGAACGGCGATACTGTCCGCGAGATGAAGAAAAAGGGAGAGCCGATATATTATGGCGATGGAACAAGCAAAGAGATACTCCACAAACTGGGCTTAGGTAAGGCCAAGCTTCTGGTTGTGGCGATATCTGATCCTGCTTCTACAAGAAACATAACATATATTGGAAGGCATGAGAACCCTGATATTTATATTATAGTCAGGACAAAGTATCTTGTTGAGGTAGATGACCTGAAGGCCCTTGGCGCAGACGAGGTAATACCTGAGGAGTTCGAAACATCTGTCGAAATTTTTTCGCGTGTGCTTCACAGGTATAACTTCCCGAGTAATGTGGTCATGGACATGATCGATAAGATACGTAGCGACAGTTATACAGCTTTAAGAGGCATGGTATTGCCGAAAAAACTTATGTTTGATAAGTGCGAATGGCTGCCGGATATTAAAATAGAAAGCTTTAAGGTTATGGAGAATTCTCATATCATAGGCAAAAACATAAAGGACCTTCAAGTCAGAAAGAAGACCGGGGCAACAATTATAGCCGTGAGAAGAGGAGCAGATATTTTTTCAAATCCTGAACCTGAATTTAAGTTTGATTCCGGAGATATTATATTGTTTACAGGCGAAAGAAAAAACATGAATGCGGCGATTAATTACTTTAGACAGAGTAGCCTAAGTTAGAAGACCTTTGTCTTTGTAATGTTGCTAATCAGCAACGCGGCTTTTTGCATCGGCTGTATAAGCATTGTTCGGCTTAGGGTTCTGTATCATTGATGATCGGATCACCAGTCCCTTTAGCTATTAATTTGTAAAACCGGATAAAAAACCAACCTACAAATATTATCAATGCGACTGAAAACGCAAAATCCAGTGATGTTAAATAAGAAATGCCTTTATAGAAAGATATTAATATTAGAATTACAAGATGATAGGCAATGCTTTTCACATAAATGTTATTAAAAGGGATTCGATGTTGAAATTTGCCAAAGAAATACCCTATCAGTACACCTAAAAGACCCACACCAAATGAAAGTGTGACAGATAAGCTGTAGAATTTTTCCCAGGTAAATTCACCAGGCATAGCATGGAACTGCCCGGTCCATAACGCAAACAATAAACGAGACATTTCTAATATCACATAAGATATAAATCCAGAGGTCATCAGTTTATTTATTTTTATTTTATCTCCATTGAACATAAAAAGAATATAGCATGAACGATGGATTGAAGGAAAATTTAATTCAATAAAATCAATGAGGAGTGTTACGCGATTTGGTGGAACGATGAGTTCTGCGGCCTTCTATGGCCTTATCTCAACAATCGCACCATTCGGCACTAACTTCTCAATTTCCTCTATTTCTTCGTCTGTAACAGCAATACATCCTTTTGTCCAGTCAACCTCTGTGTGAAGACCGCCAGCCCACGAGAAACCATTTTTAATGCCGTGGATCATGATGTCTCCGCCCGGAGAAACACCAAGTTCTTTTGCCCGCTTTTTGTCTTTCTCGTTTGGATAGGAAATACGAAGAGACAGGTGATAACGGCTGTCTCTGTTTCTTGAATTAATAACGTAGGTTCCCTCCGGGGTTTTGTTATCGCCTTGCCTTTCTTTTGGACCATTCGGGTTTCCACCCAAGGCTATTTTGTAGGTCTTGAGCACCTTGCCCTTTGAGATCAACGTCAATCGTCGTTCTTTCTTTTCTATCAGGATCTTATCTGCCGGTACATTCTGGATTGCAAAAATCTCTTGTTGCAATGCAATGATCTCATTATTTTTGCTCTTAACCACTTGTTCAAACGCTACGATCTTTTCTTGCAG
>MHDW01000237.1:0-2028 GCA_001803645.1 Nitrospirae bacterium GWC2_42_7
GAAATGTGGCTGAAATATGCATCCTTGGAAGAAAACTGTTCAGGTGTCACAACAAGATATGATATACCATGTTTTTTTGCCCTATCAATTGCAAAAGCTGCAGGGTTGTCTGTTATGAGAATAGCTATTTCAATATTTAGATATCCTGATTCAGCAGAATCAATAATTGCCTGAAAATTGGAGCCGCGGCCTGATGCAAGTACCCCGACCTTCAGACGTTCCATATATCTTCGGAATTTTCCATTTTAGTACTGTCAAAAGGACAGTATTTCCAGTCTTTGTCCATTGTTTTTTTGCATGTTTTGCAGGTTCTCTTTATTTCTGTTTCAGCAGAGAGAATTATTTCCTTATCGTCAGCAATAATTTTAGCAACTGAAGAAAGCACAACAAAGATCCTGATATTATTGCTTGTTGCATCATTTGGAGTCATAAAAAAACCGGCCCTGTCAAGGTGCAGGCTATGTGTATAGCCTTCAATAATCTCACCATCAATAAAATTAACAGAGATATGTTTTCCCATAGCATGTATTTTGGGCAGAGTGATCTTTTCAGGAACATCATGAGAAGTTTTGTCGCCTTCCAGTCTTTTTACGAAAAATATTGCCTTAAGATCTTCGACCTTTAGTTCTATTATACTTTCTGTTTTATCGATTAATGTATTTATATGAAAGGACAGTTTGTTCGGTAAAAAATTGCCTACTGAACCCTTTATAAGCTTTCCGTCCTTTTTCTTTGCAACAACAAGATTAACCATTGAATTCTCCTTTTTAACTATCAAATATTACCAGTTAGAAGGGGTTTTATACAACATAAATCTGCATTTTTGGCTATATTATAAAGCCATGCAGAGTGCTTAATGCAAAAAGTTTTTTACAACTTGTTAATTCAGAAGTCTGTGAAAAATTTGACTTTTTACCACGGAATGCTTTTTAATATTAGTTCGGAGGTGCAGAATGTACGCAGTAATTGAAGATGGTGGACAGCAGCATAGAGTTTCCCCTGGAGACTCAATAAAAGTTCAGAAAATTGAGCAAGAAAAAGGCACAGAAATAAATCTGGACAAGGTTCTTCTGGTCTCAGGAGACGAAAATACTGTTCTTGGAATGCCTTATGTGAAGAATGCTTATGTGAAGGCTGAGGTTATGGGCAATGATAAATTATCCAAGGTTATTGTTTATAAGCAGAAACCGAGGAAGGGATACAGGAAACTCAGAGGCCACAGACAGCCTTATACTTTATTGAAAATCAAGGATATAGTTTTCGGAGGATAACATGGCACACAAAAAAGGAGTTGGAAGCTCAAGGAATGGCCGTGACAGTAATTCACAGCGTCTTGGGGTTAAGCGTTTTGGAGGACAGCATGTAAGGGCCGGAAATATACTGGTCCGCCAAAGGGGAACCAAATTTCATCCCGGCAATAATGTACAAAAGGGTTCTGATGATACATTGTTTGCAACTATTGACGGCGTAGTAAGTTTCGAAAGAAAAGACAGGGAAAGATTGAAAATAAGCGTTTATCCTGCAGCACAATAAACATCAAAAAAATATATTTTTTAAAGGCAGACTTGATCTGCCTTTTTTGTTTGGAGATCCTTAATGAGGTTTGTTGATTATGCAAAAATATTTGTAAAGAGCGGAAAAGGCGGCCGGGGGTCCGTCAGTTTTCGAAGGGAAAAGTATGTGCCGAGGGGTGGGCCTGACGGCGGAGATGGAGGGAAGGGCGGGGATGTTATTATAAGATCAACTTCCAATATGAATACGCTTCTGGATTTCAGATACAAACGAGAATATACAGCACGTGACGGCCAGAACGGCATGAAACAAAAGAAACATGGTAAAGATGGTGAAGATATGATCATTCCAGTGCCTGCCGGAACAATGATCAAGCTGGCAGATACAGGTGAGATCCTTGCTGACCTTGTAAATGACGGAGATCCTTTTATTCCGGTAAAAGGAGGGAGGGGAGGACAGGGCAATTCACACTTTGCTACTGCAACCCGTCAGGCACCAAAATTTGCCCAGCCAGGA
>MHDW01000237.1:2130-11504 GCA_001803645.1 Nitrospirae bacterium GWC2_42_7
ATCGCTGATTATCCTTTTACAACACTTGTTCCAAATCTTGGTGTTGTCAAAGTCAGCAACTACAAGAGTTTTGTTGTAGCTGACATACCAGGCCTTATTGAAGGAGCACATAAAGGTGCAGGACTCGGACACCAGTTCCTCCGACATGTAGAAAGAACGTCTATTTTGCTTCACCTTGTTGATGTGTCTGAAACAACTGAAGGTGATCCGGTGGAAGATCTAAAACAGATCAATAAAGAACTCGGATTATACAGCGAAAAGCTTATTGAAAAACATCAGACGGTTGTTGGGACAAAAACTGACATTTCAGGAAGCGGAGACCGCCTTAAAACACTCGAAAAATTCTGCAGGGACAATTCAATTGAGTTTTTCCCTGTATCTGCTGTAACAGGGAAAGGCATTAAAAAGCTGGTGACCTACCTTGCACGAAAGATCGGCTGAAAACGGATAGGCAAGTAACAGGCCTTAATGACAATCCCGTATTTGCTGATGTATAATTTTTTATGTATCATTTGTTTTATATATAGCGAGGATAACAGAAAATGAAAAGGATTGTTATAAAAATAGGCAGCAATATACTTGCTGATGAAGCAGAAGGCCTTGATGCAAAGCGTATATCATCTATAGCTTCAGATGTTTCTGCACTTCAGGATATGGGATATGAAATTGTTGTTGTGTCATCAGGTGCTGTTGCAGCAGGAATGAAGAAGCTTGGACTGACCAAAAAACCTAAAGATATACAACTAAAGCAGGCTTCTGCTGCTGTCGGACAAAGCAGCCTGATGTGGGCTTATGAGAAGAGTTTTGCAGAACACGGCAAGAAAGTTGCACAGATCCTTCTTACTCGCGATGATTTTTCTGACCATAAGAGATACATAAATTCCAAAAACACCATTCACACCCTTATTTCATACGGGATCATACCTGTAATAAATGAAAATGATACCGTTGCAACGGATGAGATAAAATTCGGCGATAATGATCTTCTTGCTTCTTTGGTTGCAGGCCTTATCACTGCTGAGAGGCTGATAATTCTTTCTGATGTTGAGGGGCTTTTTTCCTCTGATCCTAAAAAAGGTAGTAAAGCCCGACTTATTAGTAGTGTAGAAGAGATAACCAGTGAACTGGAGTCTCTGGCAGAAGGGGCAGGGAGTGTAGTAGGAACAGGGGGGATGTTCTCGAAAGTCCTTGCAGCAAAGAGAGCCGTTAACAATGGTATTACTGTCAATATTATAAGCGGCAGAACAAGCGGTTTGCTCATATCCCTCTTAAAAGGAAATGCTCATGGAACTGAGTTTAAGGCCCAGAAGGAAAAACTTTCTTCCAGAAAGGGATGGATTGTGCATGGAAGCCGCGCAAAGGGATCGCTGCAACTGGATGCAGGAGCTGTTAACGCTCTGCTTCTAGGAGGAAAAAGCCTTCTGCCTTCCGGAATACAGAAGGTTTCAGGGAGCTTTGAAACAGGCGATGCTGTTCATTGCGTTGACCCGGAAGGCAAAAAGATAGCCAAAGGGCTTTCAAATTATTCTTCTTCTGATATAAAAAAGATCATCGGCAGAAAAACATCAGAGATCGAGAAGATACTTGGGTATAAATATTCCGATGAGGTCATACACAGGGACAATTTAGCGGTCCTTTAAAAATATTCAATATGCACTGCCTTATTGGAGATTGATTATTTTCGGTTCATTCGTGAAAAAGCTGAAAGAGGTAAAAAACTTACTGGATTCCCGCCTAAGACCTGCGGGAATGACAAGCAAAAACAATCACTTAATATTGTCATCCTCGGGCTTGACCCGGGGATCCAGGCCGTTTTCAACTTAAATACGAAAGACACTTATTTTCTGATGCCCATGAAAAGCTTTTGTGTTATAATATGGTCACGGAGGTGGTCATAAGATGAAAATGTTATCGGTAAAAGAATTTAGGGACAAAGCTACCACTGCATTAAAAACCAAGGAACCCCTGATAATCATGAGAAGAGGCGAAGTTGCCGGTATTTTTTTCCCGACACCTTTGGAATCCGTTCCTTTTGAATTTAAGAGAGATATCTTTACTGCCCTTACGGATTCAATTAAAGGGAAACTTCAGGCAAAGGGCATAAAAGAGGAAGAAATACTTGAAGACTTTGAAAAGCATCGGAAAACTCGCCGCAGACGCTAATCCGATGCTCTCCGCCATAATCGGCGGAAAAGCACGGGATGTATTTCAATCTTTTCAAAATACTGCATTTTATACAACCGAATTCAATTTTAAGGAAGTAGAAAAATATATCCCTGTTTTGTCAGCAAAAAGAGAGATTCAGTTAGATGACCTTTATCTGGCTCTTTCAATGCTTCCTGTCTCCATTTGCAATCAAGATTTTTACCGCTCAAAACTAAAACAGGCCGAGAAATTAATAGGGGAACGTGATGCCTCTGACATCCATCTGCTTTCGTTATCTCTTAAGATAGGCTGTTCCATCTGGAGCAACGACAAGGATTTTGATGGCTTGGGAATAGAAGTTTTTACTACACTGGATTTAATTAAAAGACTGTAAGAGGAAGAGTATTAATGATACGAAAGGCGTTGCTTCTTAAAATCTTTGATGCTGCATATATGCAGAGATGGAATGATAAGGTGCGGCCTGTTGATTTGATCGAGATGGACAAGCAGGCACACAAGATGATAATTGCATATTGTCTCGGCAAGTTCGATGAAAACTCAAAAGGCTTCAACTGGATAGAAATTATAGAAGGCGGGATCTTTGAACTCCTGCAACGTCTTGTCATTACTGACTTGAAGCCCCCGATATTTTATAAAATAAAGCAGGATACTGATAAATACAGACTGTTAAACAAATGGGCATACAATGAAATTAAACCATTAATCTCTCCTCTTGGAGAAGGCTTCTGCAAAAGATTTCAGGATTATTTCCTCAATACAGAAGACACCTTAAACAAAAGGATTTTAAGCGCAGCGCATCTTTATGCAACTAAGTGGGAATTTAATATCATCGAGCATGCAAACCCCAAAGGTTATGAGATTGAGACAATCAAAGAGTCATTGGCATATGAACAGGAGAAATATTCAGACCTTAAAGGCATGGCTCAATTAAAAAAGCATGTTAAGTACAGAAACTTTATTGACCTCTGCGGACAGCTCAGGTTTCAGGCACGATGGGCAAATCTTCACAGGATTCCAAAAACTTCCGTAATAGGCCATTCACTTTATGTCGCCATCTTATCCTATCTGTTTTCACTTGAGGTAAAAGCCTGTCAGAAAAGATGTGTAAATAACTATTTCACAGGCTTATTCCATGACCTGCCGGAGGTGCTCACAAGGGACATAATCTCTCCTGTCAAAAGGTCTATTGACGGATTAAGTGAACTGATAAAACAATATGAAAAAGAACAGATGGAGAAAGAGGTTTACGGCCTTATTCCGGAAGACTGGCATCCTGAGATAAGAATGTTCACGGTAAACGAATTCGACAGCGTTGTAACAATAGATAATAAAACCAAGAAGACAAACAGTAGTGATATTAGTGAGAAGTATAATGACAACAAATTCAATCCGAGGGATGGAGAACTTGCCAAGGCTGCTGACAGCCTTTCAGCATTTATTGAAGCCTCTGCAGCAATAAGAAACGGAAGTCCTAATCAGGAGTTTCAGGAGGCAAAGCTTTCATTTAGGAATTCCTATGGCAAGGCCAATATTGCCGACATCAATTTCGGAGAGATTTATGCGGATTTTGAGTGACTATAGAAATTACCTTGTGATATACTTTGGATCATTAAGTATGAGGGGGGTATTATGAAAAACACAATGTCTCATTCAACATTCCACAGCGATCTTTTGTCAAGATCTAGAGTTTTATGAAAAAGAAAAGATTTATTGAGACAGAAGATGCAGAGGAATTGATACAACAGGATGAGAAAAGTTTTGTTCCTATTGTTCCCCAAATAGATATCAAGGAACCAGTTCCCATGGAAATAAGGCATTTGAAAATAATCAGTGGGCAATTTATATTGCAACCAGATTTTCAAAGAGAATTTGTATGGCCTGTTAATAAACAGAAGGGGTTAATCAAATCGCTTTACAGTAATATACCGCTGCCTATGTTTTACTTTGCGCAAAAGAGTACAGGTCAGTATGAAGTTATTGATGGCCAGCAGAGACTAACAACGGTATTGGGATTTTTAGATCCAAAACTGATTCCTAAAGATATTAGAAGCAAATTAGCTAAAAAAGTTGAACTGAGAGACAGTGCTAATAATAAAATATCCTTGAGCGATTTAACGAAAATAGTAGAAAATCGTCGTATTTATTATGCCAGTATTCCTGATGATAATTTGAGCCTTGCGCAAAAATATGAAATATTCCAAACCTTAAACAAGGGGGCAATGCCACTCAAGCAGCAAGAGATTAGAAATTGCATATTTCAGGCCAAGAAGCCTTATCTGAATAAGGCACTAAAGAAAAATGCAAAAAAACTATCAAAATTAGTAAATGCAAACTTCAGTCGCATGGAAGGGGAGGAATATGTGTTGAGGTTTTTTATTATTAATTCTCGTGGGTATGGTGACAAAAATGTGACTGATTTATTAAACAACATAGAATTGGTTAAAAGCGAATTGACTGAAGAGAAAATAAAAAAATTATCTAATAAGTTTAAGGTGTTTATTGAGAGATTGAAAAAACTGTTTCCTCCGAAAAAGGGCTTTGATCCATACTTCAATGTATTTAAAAAAGATTTCAAACTACCCAAAAAGAAAAATGACATTAAAAAATATCCCTTTTCTGGCAAAATCAATCAGGGGCTTTTTCATCTTTTTTCGTATTATTTGCCACAGTATCATAATAACCAGTTCCATAAAATAAACTTCAAGCGAGCGCAAAGTGGTTTTATAGAATTGCTGCTAAATAGGGAGTTTCTTAGTTATATAACTGGTTCCGGTACAAACAGTCCTAAAAACATTAAAAAATCGAAAGAGATATTTGAAAAAGATTTTGTAAGGAGATTTTTGGGAGAGCCTACAAATAAAAGCAGACGGAATATTACGCCGCCAGAAAAGAAAGCTCTTTTTACAAACGTCCCCTATTGTTATCTTTGTTATGGAAAAATAAAAGGTATTAAAGATGCTGCGGGGGAACACATTAAACCTTTTGATGCAGGAAATGACAGTGAATTTGAGAATATTCTTTTGGCCCATAAAGAGTGTAATGGGGAAAAGAAGACAAAACTGTTGGAAGAATATAGAGACACGACTAAATGTATAAAAAGAAGGGCAAAAAACAGGAAGAATATCCCTGACTATTTGAAATGCCTAAAGGATTGGCATAAATCCTATCGATTAGATCTTTATAAGGATTTGAGGAGATATGCATTATCAGATGCTAGATTTGAGAAAATCATTAGGTAAGCTCAGAGAGTGGCATGGAAGATATAAATGATAAAATTCTTCAATTCTATGATCGGCTAAAAAGCGATAAGAATCATAGATATAAATCATGGGAGCATTGCTTTTCATACTTTTCTGGTAAGCATATTGATAAAAAAATTGCTTGCCTCCATTTGTCGTTTTACTTGGCAAGCTGGGGAATGTATCGGGGATCAAGCTTTTTGCTGTGGAAGGATTATTTAATCCATCAAGATGTGATCGACAAACTTCTCGAAAACAAACATCTTCAAAATATAGATTTTTTGAAGACTAACGAGCCTGAAATAGACGAGATTTTTGACTTAATAGATTGGATAAAAGAGTGGTACAAAACCAATATTAAAAGTGTAAACGGTGAGAGTCGCGATGTAAATGTTACTGATACACTGGCCACAAAGATACTTTTAGGCACATTAGGCTGTATTCCCGCATATGACCGGTATTTTATCGACGGCATTAGAACAAGAGACTTAAGTTTTTCTAAACTAACAAAAAATAATTTTATACCAGTCGTTAACTATTACAAAGAAAACAATAATCAGTTTAAAAATGCGCAGGAAAAAATATGGGAGACCAGCGGAATTAACTATCCTCCAATGAAGTTAATTGATATGTATTTTTGGGAAATAGGATTTGAAGCAGACAAAGGAGCATCTTATAAGAACAGTTAGACCCATTGGATTCTACCTGCTATCTGAACGGCTTAAATTTCAGGGGTGAAGAATGCCTATATACTCTCACAGTAGACTGGCAACATATGAAAACTGCCCTCAGCAGTATAAGCTGAGGTATATTGACAGGGTTGAACTTCCAGAAGGCGCAGAAGAGGGAATAGAGGCGTTCCTCGGCAGTCGTGTCCACGAAACCCTTGAAAAGCTCCACAAGGAGCTGATACTCACAAAGCTCAACAGTCTTGATGATCTGCTTGGCTACTATAAAAACGAGTGGGACAAAAACTGTATCGATAAGGCAAAGAGCGAGTGATTCGTAAAAAATTGAATGCGTGGAGGTAAATATATATGAAAAAGATTATTAACTTGCCTAAGATTGCCGAGCCGACTATCGAGCAGGTGCTTGAGGAGTTTCTGGCTGAGCAGCTAAAGAAGCTGAAGCCGAAGACCGCATCTGGTTACAGAGACGCAATCCAATTGTTTAAGGACTGTATGAACGGCTATGCCTATCAAAGCCTGTCTAAAACAGAGACAGCTCTTTTTGACAAATACTATAACGCAGAGGGTAAAGAACATAAAGAATTCAGCCAACTTTTTGGGCCGGACAAAATTGCTGAAAACACGGGTGAGTTCCTTGGTCACTTTCTGATTCGTAAAGTAATGGCAGGAGGCGATTTTAAGCGTCTTGCCGGCACTGTAATTAAGAAGCTCTCAAAATGGCTTGTAGAAAAAGGCCATATCTCAGGAGAAGATGCCGCGATGGGTGAAGCTGAAGGGGCGGCGGCAGCCAGAGACCTTCCAAAGGCTGAAAAGGCAGGGAATATTCTTTATGAGTCTGCAGAGCACATGGACATTGACCCTAATGAATTGGATGACGCTGATTACCATGACTTTGACCATTACACTATCGAGAAAGTTGAGCCCGGGAAATTATGGCTTGAGGTTTATACTGAGAAAGGCAAGAGCACTATCGGCCCTATAGCTGTACCAAAAGAGGCCACTGCGCTTCTCCATGAAGGATGGGACATCAGTTGTTCTATAGCCCGTATCAGAGGCAAGTGGATGCTCGTTGAGGTCGCTAACGTTTATCCGCAGTGACCCTTGAACTTAAGAGGGCTGAAGGTCTAATGCCCCTTGATGATATCATATTCGACAAGCCGGATAATGACAAACATTGGTACAGAGTTCGTTATGAATTATTTTAGTTAAAAAATAACCTTCAGAGAATTCCTTGCTTCAGAGAACATCTCCACGGTTTTTTGGTCTTTATAATCGTTGTAGGTGTAGGGTTGGGGCTCAAACCCCTTGTTTTTTTTGAATATCAATGCGAGATCTGCATAAATACCTTTACCGAGATAGATCCTGTGAGAATAATTTTTTGTGGAAGCAAGCACTACCTTTGCGAGGGTTATATATCCTGGATCCAGATTGATCTTTCTTTTGTTGTCATCAGAAAAAATGTCTTCTATTTCATTGGTGAGAAGTTTGGCCTCAGGAAGCCTGGATGTGTCGAATAAACCGCTAAAAAACACAAAACTCCTGTAGATCGGAGTGCCGAGTTCTTTTTCATAAAAAGAAGTGTAAGCCCATTTATAAACAGGGCTTTCAAAAAAAATATCCCCGAATTCTTTTTTTAATAATGGCATGGCTTTGATAAAAATATCTGTTTGCGAGAAAAGCGAACCGATGAATAAAACGGCTTTTTCAGGTTTGCGGGCTCGTCCCATTATTCATTCAGCAATGAATTAATAAAGCCTTTCTCGATCGGGGAATTCCAGTCAGCAGGTCCTATTACATGTTTTCTCAACATGCCTTTTTTATCTATCAGGTAAGTCTCAGGGACACCGGTCAGTCCGAAGTCTCTGAATGATTCCCCCTTTTCATCAGTATAAACCGGAAAGGTATTCCCAGTTGCAAGCATATATCCGGAACCGTTCTCATAGGAATCCTTGTAAAGAACAGTCACGATCCTGAAATTACTGTTCCCTGAGAGTTCTTTGTATAAAGCCTCGATCGAAGGTACTTCTTCTTTACAGGGAGGGCACCAGGAAGCCCAGAAATTCAGGAAAACAACTTTGCCTTTCATGTCAGAAGACCTGATAAGGCTTTTATTTGAGGGGTCCAGGAATTCATACTCAGGTGCATTCAAACCAACTGCGGTAATTTGTTTATTTGCCTGTTGGTTCGAAAAAAGTATAAACGCCAGCGCGCTGACTATCAGCAGAACAATAAAGATCAAAGATTTGTTTTTCAAAAAAACTCCTTTTCTGCGAGACTTCAAATAACTTGGATGAATAACTATTTTTCCTTAACTAACGCCTGTAAGGACAGAGGTTTCATTAGCAGACACAAATATCGGGGTCCCTGATTCCAGTACGGCTCTTATTTTATTAACTCCCTTGAATCTTCCCATAAGGATTTCCTCCGAGAGCGGGTCTTCTATAACCTTTTGAATAGCCCTTCTCATCGGCCTTGCGCCGTAAGACGGTTTATAGTAATGCTCCAGTATCCATTCCTTAAGCTCGTCAGAAACTTCTACTATAAGCTCCTGTTCTAAGAGCAATTTATTTGTTTCCGCTATAAGAAGGTCTATTACCGAGAAAAGATGTTCTTTTTCAAGAGGATGGAATACAACGATCTCATCAACTCTGTTTAAGAATTCAGGGTTAAATGTCTTTCTTAATTCATTAAGAACATTATCTTTGATGTTTTCATACAAGGTGCCGGATTCTTCTTTCTGAAAACCGAGAGGAGTTGCTTTTTCAATTATCCTTGCACCGACATTTGATGTCATTATAATGACCGTATTACGGAAATCAACCTTCCTTCCGAAACTGTCCGTAAGGACGCCTTCGTCGAGAACCTGAAGGAGTATATTGAATACATCAGGATGCGCTTTTTCGATCTCATCAAAGAGTATTACTGAATATGGTTTTTTCCTTACACGTTCAGTCAGTTGTCCTCCTTCTTCATACCCCACATATCCCGGAGGCGCGCCGGTAAGTTTTGAAACATTGAATCTTTCCATGTACTCGGACATATCAATTTTTATCAGCGAACTTTCATTATTGAAGAGAAAGCTTGCAAGAGCTTTTGCAAGTTCTGTTTTTCCTACGCCGGTTGGCCCTAAGAAGAAAAACGATCCTATGGGTTTTTTGTTGCTCTTAAGACCTGCCCTTGATCTTCTGAGAGATTTGGAAACCACATTCACGGCTTCTTCCTGTGCTATTATTCTGCTGTGCAGCTCATCTTCCATCTTGAGCAGTTTTTCGGTTTCTTT
>MHDW01000238.1 GCA_001803645.1 Nitrospirae bacterium GWC2_42_7
TCATCTGACGGGAAACAGCTCTACATCGAAAAATCAATGGGACTTGTTTCTGATATTTTCAGTGAAAAGAGGCTGAAAAAACTTCCAGGGCACTCGGCCATAGGGCATAACCGTTATTCTACAGCAGGAAGCAGCGTACTTAAAAACGTGCAGCCCATAGTTGCCAATTTCGCGTTAGGCACCCTGGCTATCTCGCACAACGGCAATCTCGTTAACGCCACGGAACTAAGACAGTCTCTTGAAGAAGAAGGCGCCATATTTCAGTCAACATCAGACAGTGAGGTCATAGTCCATCTTATAGCACATTCAAAAGAAACTAATTTTTATGACAGGGTAATAGAAGCAGGAAGAAAAATATGCGGGGCCTTCAGCCTTTTGATCCTCAGGGAAAAAGAACTGATAGCTCTAAGAGATCCTTACGGAGTCAGGCCGCTATGTCTCGGGGAGGTCGACGGAGCTTATGTTGTCGCATCAGAGACATGCGCTCTTGACCTGATAAGCGCAAAATACATCAGGGACATAGAGCCGGGCGAAATGCTTATTATAAATGAGCACGGACTTACTTCTAAACGGGCTATTTTAAGTCCGAGAAAAGCTTTCTGCATCTTTGAATTTATTTATTTCTCGAGGCCTGACAGTTATATATATGGATATCAGAATGTAAACGAGATAAGAAAAGAGTTCGGCAGACAGCTTGCGCGTGAGTCAGACATACAAGCTGACCTTGTTATCCCGGTTCCTGATTCAGGAGTTCCGGCAGCGCTTGGGTTCTCTGAAGAAAGCGGCATTTCCTTTGATTTTGGACTTATACGTAACCACTATATAGGCAGGACATTTATAGAACCAAAGCAGAATATCAGGCATTTCGGGGTAAAAATTAAACTGAATCCTGTCAAAAAATTGATAGAAGGCAAGAGAGTTATTGTGGTTGATGACTCAATAGTCAGGGGCACTACGAGCAAGAAGATCGTCAAGATGCTGAGAGAAAACGGCATGGCAAAAGAAGTACATCTGAAGATCAGCTCTCCTCCAACAATTATGCCCTGTTTCTATGGGATAGACACTCCTACAAGACAGGAACTGATAGCTGCCACCCATTCTGTCGAAGAGATCAAAAAATATGTTACAGCTGACTCTTTGTCATATCTAAACATAGAAGGGATGCTCAACTTAGTCCCTGACCCTCAGAATTATTGTACAGCATGTTTTGATAACAATTATCCGATAAGTTTCCCGGGCGAACATCAAGAACAACTCGAATTTTTATTTAAGTAGGGTCTGTTTTAAGAAGTTCATAAGTAAAACCCCCTCACCCCTACCCTCTCCCTCCAGGGGAGAGGGTTATAATATTTCCCCTCCCTTGAGGGGAGGGGATGAAGGGGAGGGTGATGTATGTGGCTTTATTAATAACCACATTTACTGTAAACTGAAGAATATTTTTGGGGAAACATGATAACAGAAGTAATAAGAAATATTTTCAGGACAAATCTCGGCATAAAGAAAAATGAAAAAGTCCTTATTTTCATAGACAGGATTTCCAACAAAGAAAAGATCGACAAAACAGAGACAGAACGAAGGACAAGGCTGAAATGCATAGCTTTTCTCGCATCTGAGGTCGGCAAGGGTTTTGCCAAGGAAATCATATTCCATGAATTCCAGGCAACAGGAAGCCATGGAGCAGAGCCACCTGCAGATCTCTGGGAAATAGCTTTTGGGAACAGAGCTGTTTCTGAGATGAGAAAATATGGAATATTAACTCCGATCCTCAGGAAAAAAACATCAGAAGCTGATATTAAGAAGGCAGAAGAAATCCTAAAGAGATTCAAAACAAATGCGGTTAGTGCTGTGATAGCTCTTTCAAATTACTCGACCAGCCATACCAGATTCAGAGACCTGCTTACAAGAATAAGCAGCGCCAGATATGCAAGCATGCCTCTGTTTGAAGTTTCTATGCTCGAAGGCCCAATGAATGTTGACTGGAAACAGCTGGCGAAAACTACAAAACATCTGGCCGGCAGGATCAACAAAGCAGAGAAAATAGAGATAACGACTGCGAATGCTTCAAAGATATCCTTTTCGATCAAAGGAAGAAAAGCAGATGCTGACACCGGCATATTAACAAAGCCGGGTTCATTCGGAAATCTTCCCGCTGGCGAGGCTTACATTGCGCCTCTTGAGGGAACAGCAAGCGGAAGGCTTGTCCTTGATTGGGCTCCGACAAGGGAGCTTAGATCCCCTGTGACCTTGATAGTGAAAGAAGGGAATGTAAAAGAAATACTTGGTGGCGAGGAATTTGCAGGCCAACTAAGGAAAAAACTTGCAGAGAGAAAGGAAAACAGCAACATTGCCGAATTAGGTATCGGAACGAACAGCATGGCAAAAAGGCCTGATAATATTCTGGAGTCAGAGAAGATAATGGGCACCATACATATTGCACTTGGCGACAATAGTTCCTTCGGCGGAAAAGTAAAAACTCCTTTTCATCAGGACTTTGTCTTCTTCAAACCAACAGTTATACTTATCGGAAAAGATAAAAGCAGGACATATTTAATGAAAAACGGGAAATTCGTATGACCGAATACATAGTGGTATTCATAACAGCTCCGAAAGAAGAGGATGCAGCAAAGATCGCAAAAGAGCTTGTTGAATCAAGGCTTGCTGCCTGCGTGAACGTAGTAAAAAATGTTCGTTCTATTTACAGATGGCAGGGCAAGATAGAAGATGATAGTGAAGTCTTGATGATCGTCAAAACAAAGAAAAGTCTTTTTGATAAGCTCATGAAAAAGGTCAAAGAACTTCACAGCTATTCAGTACCTGAGATAATAGCACTGCCTATTATTGAAGGTTCACCGGATTATCTGAAATGGCTTTCAGAAGAGACTGAATAAGGTTTTCGGATTTAATTTCGGATTTTTAAGGTAAGTTCAAGAGCGCGTTTGTAGTCAGCTGACGCCTCTTTCATCATCTTGCTGTTCTCATAGACCTCACCCCTGATCCTGAATAAGGATTTATCAAAAGGATTTATGGACAGCGCCTTGTCAAAATACTCGAACGCCTCTTTTGACTGATTGTTTTTGGACAAAGCATAGCCAAGATAATAAAAAGCAGGGGTATAAGTCTCTTGCTTTACCGCCTTATTGAGCAATTCTATTGCTTCTTTCAGTTCGCCTTTTCTGGAAAGAAAATAGCCGAGTTCGCTTTGCACAGCTGTGTTCTCAGCGTCCTTGGCAACTGCTTTACGCAGGGTTTCTTCTGCTTCACTGTTCTTACCATCAGACAAATAAAGTTTTGCAAGATCAATATAAGGGGGCATATAAGTCGGGTCTTTTTCTATGGCCTTCTGGAAGAACGCATATGCCATGGGATTCATCTTCTTTGCTGCATACTGTCTCCCGAGCGATGCATTTGCAACTGCCGCAGGTTCAGGGGTATATTTCTGTTCAACCTTTTTAAAGGGGGTCTCGCCTGCGAGCGTGAGAAGATAATCAAAGAGATCTTCTGTTTGTACAAGAGGAAGCCCTGGCATTGCATAGGTTACCTTTCCTCCTGATACGATAACAGTGGATGGTACTGCAATAATGCCATATGAATGGAAAGTTCCGAGATTCTTATCCAGCAATACAGGAAACGATATTTTTATCTCTTCAACAAATTTCTTAATGTTTGAGAGGTCTTCAGGAGATATGGTCTGATTTTCGACGTTTATGCCCAGAACCTGAATTCCCCTGCCTTTGTATTTCCCGTAGTACTCATCGAATCTCTGGAGAGCTCTCTTGGAATTTGCGCTCCAGGTAGACCAGAAGACCAGCACAACAGCTTTTGTATTCGAAAATTGCGAGAGCTTTACATCACTGCCGTCAAGTGCTTTGAGAGAGAATTCAGGGGCAGGATCGTTTACCTGAAGAATGGCCTCGGCATTTGAGGCACCGGCCAGGCCAAGTAGCAATACGGTATTTAAAAAAACTGCTCTTAAAAGCAAATTTATTGATCTCAAGCAACTGCTCTTAACTTTACTAAAGTTACTTTTCGCCATTTTAACGCCTCGTTTTATTTTTATCTTACCACACAGACAAGAACTAGGGCTAATTTTTGGGGAATTCGTTAATCAAAATATGCCTTTTGCAGAGATATAAATGGCAAGAAAGTCTTTTAAAACAATGTCTTTTTAAGGGCAAGATACCATGCTTAATATTTATAGCATAATGCTTATAAACTTCGAATATTTCAAGAATTTTTTAGCCGTATTTGAGAAATACGCAACCGGTTTATGAATAATATGAGCTAAGATACTTTTATATCGTAGAGCTTTATCTTGCGGTGGAGGTTACTTCTTTCTATCTCGAGCATTTCTGCGGTCTTTGAAATATTCCAGGCATTCTCTTGCAGTTTCTTAATAATGAATTCCTTTTCAAAAAGATCCCTCGCGTCTTTAAGGGTTTTGAATGAAAAATAGTCGGTTGTTGTTAGATCCGGCTTGATGATCTCGGTGTCTGTTATTGTTTTTGAAGGAGTCATAATAACAAGCCTTTCCAGTACATTCTTAAGTTCTCTTATATTGCCGGGCCAGGTATGTTTCTGGAGCATTTTTATCGCTTCAGGTGTGATCTTCTTCGGCTGCTGCCCATACTCAAGTGCCAAAGCCTCAAAAAAATATTGTACGAGCATGGGTATATCTTCGATCTTTTCCCTGAGCGGAGGGACATTAAGGGGAATAACATTAAGCCTGAAAAAAAGATCTTCTCTGAAATTATTGTTCCTGACCTCTTCAACAAGGTTCTTATTTGTTGCCGAGATCACCCTTACATCTACATTAATATTGCTTGTACCGCCGACCCTCTGAAATTCCTGAGTTTCAATGACCCTGAGAACTTTTGCCTGGGTCTGCAGGGACATATCGCCTACTTCATCAAGGAAAAGAGTTCCTGTATCTGCGAGTTCGAACTTCCCTTTCTTTTTCTCAAACGCTCCTGTAAAAGAGCCTTTTTCATGCTCGAAGAGTTCGCTCTCTATCAGCTCCTGAGGAATTGCTGCACAGTTGACCTCTACAAAAGGCTTATCAGCTCTCGCGCTGTTGTCGTGCAGCAGGTGTGCAACAAGCTCTTTGCCTGACCCGCTTTCACCAAGTATCAACACCCTGCTGTTGCTTGCACCAGCCATCTTTATCTGTTCTCTTAACAGGCTCATCTTTGGAGAATCTCCCACAAGCCTCCATTTTTTGCGGAGGTCCTCGCGAAGATTCTTGTTCTCTATTGCAAGGCGTTTTGTCTCTAGCGCTCTGTCTACTGAAAGAAGGACTTTTTCCATTGACAAGGGTTTCTCAAGAAAATCATAAGCGCCGGTCTTAGTTGCTTTAACAGCCAGCTCAAAATTGGCATGTCCTGAAATAACGATCACCGGAATATCGGCGTTAATCTCCCTGATCTTTTCCATTGTGCTTATTCCGTCCATCCCTGTAAGCCATACATCCAGCAGGATAATGTCAGGGGCTGAATCTTTTATGATCCTCAGGGCTTCTTCGCCGGAGCTTGCAGTTACAGTCTCATACCCCTCATCTACAAATATTCCGGAAAGGGTATCTCTTATGCCTTCTTCGTCATCAACTATCATTACCACAGTTTTTGACATTTATGCTTCCTTAATCGGCAGTTCGATCGTGAATATAGTGCCTTTAGGTTTATT
The DNA here is from genome assembly GCA_001803645.1 of Nitrospirae bacterium GWC2_42_7. Classification (GTDB taxonomy): domain Bacteria; phylum Nitrospirota; class Thermodesulfovibrionia; order Thermodesulfovibrionales; family UBA6898; genus GWC2-42-7. The sequence goes on from MHDW01000238.1 coordinate 5,680, forward strand.
ATCATTTACCTTGATGTCTCCCCTGTGCTCATTCATAACCTTTTTGGCTATCGCAAGGCCCAGTCCGGTGCCGTCTTTTTTTGTAGAAAAATAAGGGAGAAATAATTTTTCATAATCCTCTTTCTTTATACCTGGCCCGTTGTCTTCTATATCCACACAAATCCTGTTCAAAACCATATCCTGATAAGTCCTTATATTGATCCTTCCTTTTCCTTCCATGGCCTGTATAGCATTGTCCACAATGTTTATTAAAACCCTTTTGATCTGTTCAGCATCAATTTCAACAACAAGCTCTTTATCCTGCTTTGATACTTTTATCTCTACTTCTTTGTAATCCTTATAAAGGTTAACAACATTGTCTAATATAGAAGAAATTACAACAGGAGATTTGATTATTTGAGGCATTTTGCCGAATCTTGAGAATTCATCAACAAGCATTCTCAGGCTCTCTACTTCTTTTATTATGGTTTTTGTGGAGCGTTCAAAGACCTGTCCGAAATCTTCATCATGCTTATGCCATTTTTTTATCATATGCTCGGTAGAGAGCTTTATCGGGGTCAGAGGGTTCTTTATTTCATGAGCGATCCTTCTGGCAACCTCTTCCCATGCTATGGCTTTTTGGGCTCTCATTACTTCGGTCAGATCATCGAACACAACGAGAGTGCCGAGAAAATTCTGGTCATCCCGGAGACTCGAAATGAAAACCCTTAACAGTATCTTTTTTTCTCTGACAGTTGCATTGACTTCTTTTTCTATCTTCTTAAAATCACGTCGCCTGATACTCTTTACTGTTTCGATCAATTCCGTTGATCCAATTTTTTCGACGAGCACTGAATAGTTCTTGTTTATTATTTCATCGGAAGATATGTTAAGGATCTCAGATGCCGCACTATTGATAGTAAGAATATTCCCTGAAGGATCCAGAGAAATAACCCCTGCATTTATGTTCGAGAGGATATTTTCGATTATAAGTCTGCGCCTGTCGGATTCAGCCCATGTCTGCTGAAGAGATTCCTTGCCTTCTTTCAGTTCCTTTACCATTTTGTTAAAGGACCTGACGAGCAGGCCTATTTCATCATCCCTATTGATATCAATATTTGATTCAAAGTCACCTTTGCCGACCTTGTCAGTCTCCTGGGCAAGCCTCTGTATGGGGTCCATGATCCCACGCGAGATCCTGAGTGCAACCCATAAGGCCATAAAAACGATCATTATAGTGAAAAAACTCAGGACCAGAATATAGTTCATTTTTATCGGGGTTTTCCATGATTCGAGTGTCAGGTAGTTTTTATAAGCCTCCTGTATTTCCTCGGCATTTTTGCTGATGCTGCTGCCGATAAATGCCTCGACAATAATTACGCCTATTTGCTGTTCTCCTCTGTATTCAGGCATAACAGCTCTTATTGTATCGCCTTGTTCTCCTGTTATCACCTCGGTATCAGCTTTTCCATCAAACCCTGCCTTTAATGTTTCGGATGCATTTTCAGGGATACTCGAAAGATGGGTGATAGAGTAGTTTTCAGGCATTGCCTTTCCTGAAGAAAAAGCCTTTGCATATAAAAGTGTCTGTTGTCTTTGTATATCATAAGCTGATTTCGCGATCTCGATAGATTTATCCAGAGGCTGTTTGATCTGGGGGTCGAACCATCTGTCGAGATAATTGTTAACAACGCCGCTCGACACAACAAAAAGAAATGCTGAGGGGATCAGCGTAAGGCCTACAAGTACAACTACAAATTTTGTCTTGAACTTATAACCAAGTATCTTGTGCTTTCTCTCCATATAGATCTTTAGCAGGCTTTTACCAACAAAGAACATCAGTGTGAGAAGGGCGATAAGATTAAGGTTCAGGAGAATAAAGAGGAGCACCTTGGTCTGAAAAGGCACATTTTCAAGCCCCATGTAATGAAGTTCTATTCCAAATATTAAACCAACAAGAAGAATCCCTATAACTATAAAAATTGTGACTCTAAGGTTCTTCATCTTGCACCTTCGATACGGAAAAAGGCAGAATCTTTTTCAATTTTGAACTCATTTTCTGAGAGGAAAATAAATAGATAGCCTATGACAGGAGGAAATTTTCTAATCTTCGACTCTGTAGTTATTTTTACAAAATACTGCCCTGGCTCGAGTTCGCGTGTATTTGTCAGTTTCAGGTCTTTGACCGTCAGCGTCCAGCTGAGCATTGACTCGAGAGATTTGAACCTTTTCTTGATCTGTACACTGCCGTCATTTGATTTGGCAACATATTCCTTTTTTATCGGATCAACTTTCAGTGTCCTTATATATGTTTTGCCCAGAACAAACTCATCAGGCCATATTCTCCAGACCCTGAAAAGGTCGATATAAAATTTCAGTTCTTTGTCTATGCCCTGAGCTATCTCCTGAATATTCTTATCTTCCAGAACAAGAGAAAAAGAGACATGTATGTCATTATTGCTGAGCTTGACATCAGGGCCTGTAATAGTCTGGCCTTCGGATATAACAGGCAGAAAAAAAAAGCAGAAAAAAAACACTAATGTTAAGGGTCGCAACATTTATAGCTTGACATCTCCGAGAAAATTTATTTTCATTATAGCATATCAATATGTATAGTAATTACTAAGCATTATTCGGGCTGACTGCCCAAAAAGCTTCTTCCTGATAATATAACTTTAAACGGAGGTTGATTATGGAGATCAAAACAGTAAAAATTGAAATACCGGGTGACTGCAATATAATTCTCGGTCAGACCCATTTCATAAAGTCCATAGAGGATCTTTATGAGATAATCGCAACCACTGTTCCGCAGGCACAGTTCGGTGTAGCCTTTACAGAAGCCTCAGGCCCTTGTCTCATAAGGACCGAGGGCAACAACTCAGAGCTGGTCAATCTGTGCGTAAAGAATCTGCAGGATATTGGAGCAGGACATGTGTTCTGCATACTTCTTAAAGAAGCTTTTCCTATAAATGTCCTGAACCAGATAAAGAACTGCCAGGAGGTCTGCAGGGTCTTCTGTGCAACTGCAAACCCGCTGGAAGTAATTGTCGGGACTACTGAACAGGGGAGCGGAGTTATCGGGGTCATTGACGGCTTTTCTCCAACAGGTGTAGAAACGCCTGAGGACAAGGCACAGAGAAAAGAATTTTTGAGAAAAATCGGATATAAACTGTAGAGGGCTTGCTTATATGAAAAATTTAGATCTTAAATACGACTCAAACGGCCTTATCCCTGCGATAATACAGGATACTGAAAATAATGAAGTCCTGATGATGGCATATATGAATGAGGCTTCTCTTCAAAAAACGATTGAAACAGGTTATACCCATTTCTGGTCACGCTCCAGGCAGAAGTTCTGGAAGAAGGGCGAGACTTCAGGCCATGTTCAGGAAGTTAAATCCATCCTCTATGATTGTGATAAAGACACCTTACTGATAAAGGTCATTCAGCATGGCCCCGGCGCTTGTCATACAGGCCACAGGTCCTGCTTCTTTACTGATATCGAGGGCAAGGAGATAAAGGGGAAGGTCTTCTCAGCAGAAGACGTCTACAAAAAATGATACTCGATGATCTGAGGGAAGTTATTCTCGACCGCAAGTCAAATCCATTTTCAGGATCTTATGTCTCTTCCCTGTTTGGGAAAGGGAAGGATGTTATTCTCAAGAAGTCAAGAAGATC